>CANHZI010000062.1 GCA_947464955.1 Oxalobacteraceae bacterium | reverse complement strand
CAAGCGATCAAAGATGGCTTACTCGACGTGGTGGCTTTCGGTACTGGCTTCTTGGCCAACCCAGATTTGCCAGCGCGCTTGAAAGCGGGCGTAGCATTGAACGCACCAGATGCTAGCACCTTCTACACACCAGGCGCCAAAGGCTACACTGATTATCCAACGATGTAATTTGTATGCAGTACTTGGTACTTGAATTGTGACTTGACTTGCGACTTGATCGCATTCATGTAGCAAAGCGAGCAAAGTGAAAGAGGCAGTGCAACGAGACCATTCATCTCGCCGCACCGCCTCTTTTTTTGGCTTCTTTTTATCTGCTAAATTTCTACGTACCGAATACGATTACGCCGCAAACTTCGCGTAGTAAGCTACTACCGCTGGATGTTCCGCTACGCGCTTCATATGCGCGTTCAATGCAGGGGCCACTTGCTCGACGAGATCCGTCGGTACATGATCTAAACGGCCAGAATTCAAGGTACGAATATCGATGAAAACTTTGAGGTCTGCCACAGTCAAACGACCATCGGCAAAATACTCACCACCATGCGCTTTCAATTGCTGCTCTAACCAACGCAGGTAAACAGGAATTGAGCCATTAACTAAAGCCAAACGCGCCGCTTTTTGCTCTTCGCCCGTCATGCGATAAGTGGGGCCCATACGCATGCTCGCTTCTTCAACGACGAACATCACTTCGTCGCATAACAAAGCTTGGTAGGCATCTGTTGGATACAAGCCTGCCAATTTGCCCGCATAGCGAATGATCGCATCGCATTGTGTCACTTGCACGCCATCGACCGTCAAGGTCGGCACTTGACCAAACGGTGTTGATTTACGTACTTCAGCAAATTCAGGAAATGGGAAGCGATGATCTTCAAACGCCACGCCACCAATTGCCAAGGCCAAACGCGCAGGTTCAGCACGACCACCATGTACATCGAAATAAGTAATTTTGAGTTGCGGCATAGTATCCCCAATAAATAAATCTTGATCTAAAAAGTAAGCGAGAGGCATATGTGTTTTACGCCTCGCTGTTGACTACAGTCGACAGTAGATCATAGCACGTCAGCCTAAAATCTTCAGGCGCGCACAAAAGCAAAAGGGGAATTGAAAATACCACATACAAACTACTTGAATGCGGTATCCGTGAAGCTAAAATTTAAAAAATCCTGCGCGAACGGTCATCGCTGCTTTAGAAGACATGTGCGCTCACATGAATCGTTCGCTACCAATCAAGCCCATCGATTTCACGCCACGGCTCTGCGCAGCGACCATCACCGCCGCCACATTTTTATACAAAGTCAAACGATTCGCCAGCAACTGCACATCAGGTTGTTTTTCGAGTTTGCCAACTTGTTGAAAACGATATTCCAAAGTATTGCGATCAATGACTTGACCATTCCACGATACCGTACCATCAAAATCGATATCGACTCTCACCGGCTTATCGACATTGCAGGAAACGATGGCGCAATCAGCGCCGGCCATATTCAGATTGACCGCTTCTTGCGCAATGGGCAGCGTCATAATGAACATAATGATCAACACCAACATCACGTCGATCATCGGTGTCATATTCATTTCCAACATGGGTTCAGCTGGTGCGCTAGCTTTGCCAGTATTTGCGGTAGAGATGTTTTCCATAGCGAGCTCCTTTAACAATCAATACAACTATTGGTGAGAAGAACAACTACATCATGCGGTGTCAGAAGTGGTGCCACCGCCTACTTTAAAGAAGCAAAAGGACGAAAATTAATAACGCTGAGATTTGATACCTGTGCGTTAATTGATACTTGCGCGTTAAGGGTTAATTGAAATTGAGCCGAGGCTGGCTAATACTCATTCGCTGCAATGGGTAGAGGCGTAGCGAATGTCAACACGAAAGCACACATCGATAATGAGCGCCTTCGTTTTTACTATGGACGATGAAAAAGCAAAAATCAAGAAAAAGATGAGGGTAGATGCTTAGTATATTTACTTGCGCTTCTTCGTATTTTCAGGAATCAAGTCTCTGCGTCTGGCGCTTTAAATAAATCTTCAAGAGCCGCTCGACTGCTTGTCGAGTTCGTTCCAGCCCGCCCGCGTTTGCCATGAAATTCCTCTTCAATGTTATCGCGATAAAAACTCCACATGGCACTCGACGATGCCGTCGAAAAACGGCGCCACGTTTCGTTACCGACGCCGGAGTAATCAATAGCACTGCCGTCATCGAGCTCCACTCTTAACACCCGCTCTTTGGCATCGTAAGCAATCGCTCTCAATTTTCCTGCGTTGATGCGTTTCATTTCCATGATGATCTCCAACAAACAAAGTCACAACACTGAGTGCACCAAACCTAGCTTAACGATTTATCGGTATAGCCTTTTCGCAATTTCTCAGCCACTAATTTTTCCATTTCTCTGCGGGCGCGTTCAGGTGTATCAAACTGCTTCGTCAAGCTCTGCCCCTTATTTCCAAGGCGGCCATAACAAATCGAAAGCTCGCATTCTTTCAGTGTGACTTGCCAAAACTTGCTAGATACTCCCTGCTCAAAACAAAGATAGCGTTGCTCAGATTGTGCATCATTACCTGCTGGCGACTCATCAAGTGCTTCACTTGCCTTCGTCACTTGAGTAGGTGCGTTACCGGCAAGACTCTCCTCACCAATTCGCGATGTGATCAGTGTAGGATTTTTAACGTCAACTAATGGTCCCATCTCTAGGTAGAGTGCTGGATCTTCATTTTGGGTGAGGATTGTCTCTATACGATGCAACACCGCGTTCCGATCATTCAGCCAATCCTTGCTTAAAATGTCTACAACCTGCCAACCAAAATGACGCAAAATTTCAGGTTGAAAAACATAGCGTTCAACAACATCGCTGTCTTGACGATGGGTATTATCAAGTAAGATTGCCAAAGCATATCCCTTCTTTTCGGAATCCATAATCGCCAAATCACAGCGGAACTGAGAAGTTCCAACATGCATATCAACACAATAACCGCGCTCTTGTAGTGCACTACACAATTCGTCTCGTATGGCATCTGCGGGAACATCGCGTGCAAAAGTTCGACGTGCGCCGTGAGTCAATGCTCCCAAAATACTTTGTGCTTGAACACCCTGACCAGTAGCACTTGCCTTGGCAAACTGTAAAAAATTACGTAATGCGGATGCGCCATCATTATGTATATTGGTAATCGCGTCGGCCTCGATGGTACTGACAACGGCCATTCTAAAACGTGCGCGACTAAATATGACATTCAAGCGTTTCTCGCCGCCACGTTGATTAATTGGACCAAAATTCATCAACATCTTGCCGTCACGGCCCGGAGCGTAGCAAATACTCAAGATGATAATATCGCGCTCATCTCCCTGAACATTCTCGAGATTTTTGACAAACAGCCCATTGAACTGATCATCATCAATACGCGCATACTCGTTCTCAATAACCGCCGCGAATCCAGGATCTTCAGCGCCCAATGCAGTGAGGGCAGACTCGATGGCACTTTGTTGTGCTTCAGAGAAAGCTACGATGCCAATACTTTGGCCTGTCTCTTGTTGCAACAGTTCTCTCACCAGCAAAGCAATATAGCGCGCTTCGGGCTCATTCCGACGTTCAACATATACGCCATCACGTAGCTTGTGAAAGCTGATAGGGCGCGACAAAAGATGATCAACGCCCATAGCCACAAACTCTTCTTCGGCACAGCAAACGAACAATTCTTCATTGGCCGCACGGACTACGCGTTCAGGCACAGTAACTAAGCGCCCATCGTAAAAAGCAGCATTTGAGAAACTAATCAAAGCTTCATGGCGGCTACGATAATGCCATGCCAGCATTGTGGCATTCAGATTTCGGGCTGCCTGATTAAGCAAACTATCGGAATCTAAAGAGATGGCATATTGTTCGCCATCCTCTTCGACTATCAAATCTTCCTCTTCATTACTAGTCGCGCCAAAAAATTTGGTTGGAGGCAGTTGCATTTCATCACCCACAACGATAATCTGCTGTGCTCGACTCAGCGCTGGAACCGCTTCCTCTGTCGGGATTTGACTAGCTTCATCAAAGATCACCACATCGAACAGATCATTTTGCAAAGGCAAGGTATCCGATACTGAAAGCGGGCTCATCAACCAAACGGGCTTGAGGTCACGAATCACCAATCCTGTCTCTTCATCGGCCAAGTCGCGAATAGAACGATGTCGCATCGTTTTCCCAAATTCATGCTCAAGCTCACGACGTCCAGTTGAATAAGTTTTCTTCAATTCCTTACCAGCCTGATCCAATTGCGTCGCTGATAGGTTTGACGTGCGAACATGATCTAAGAAATGGCCATGTGCTTTCGCCAAAATTAATTCGGCATTTTGCTGAAGTGACTTTTTTTGCTGTTGCGATAGAGTTCTCACAACCTGAGCCAAACTCGCACCATTGAACCTTGCGAGTACAGGATTCTCTCGCTGTAAAACAACCCACGCTTGATTCACGACCAGAGCGGACAATTGCGCTGGTGTGTAATTTAATTTCTGCATCACCCAAATAGACTCTCTGTCCATCGCATGGACAGAACGCAAAACCGGCAAAAGCTCAGGTAGTTCGTCGAGCGATTCACGCAAATCACGAACTAATTCGGCCAAGCTAGAAATACAACCTGCTTCGGCATCTAGTAAGTGTGGGCAAATAGCTTCTCGCAATCGCTCTAACGAAGGCAGAAGACGAGCCCCATCGGCGGCCAATTCACTCGCATCATCGCGTGAACGAAGATATTCAATTACTTTAAGAAACTGCGCGTCGTCCACGGCGCCCTTTTGGGCCTCTCGATACACTTCCAAAAAATTGGAGAAACTTGGCACTCCAAACCGCTGAGCTTGCGCTTGTTCAAAATTACTCAAGTGCGCACGCTGCCTATGCTCAGTCAATAGATTCTTTAAGACTGTAACGTAATCAGGTCGAATTGCGTGCTTTGAGAAGCCATATCGTGCATTCATCTGTTTACGCAGATTCCACCATGCCGGCTGCAGCCAACGTAAAAAGGAAGCTTCTAAGCGCATACTCAAGGCGAGCGCAGACTCTGTGTCAACGAATGAAAATTTTTCACTCCAAAATGTGTTGGCAGACTCTGCGTCATACAGGCTGGCTTGTTCGACAGAGAATTTTTTAAGTAACTCCTGCAAATCAACATGAGATGGGGACCCGACCTGCAGCAAATCTAAATGAGCAATCAGATTTGTTTCGATTAAATGTTTACAGTGGGTCGCTCCTCTAATCGCAGCTTGCAAAGCTTGTTCATTCTTCACAACTCCAGCTTGGGATTCTAGGCTTGGTTCAATTTGATCAAGAAGAGCTTCCGCAGATACACACATTTTCTCTAACTGAGTGTGTGCATTGTCACTTTGCACCAATGCCTGTTTCAGATGGGCAAACGGATGCGCGGCCAAACTCCCTACGCCGAACCGCTCGCGCATTGCACGATACACCCTTTCAACAAGCTCTATATTTAAGTCCCAAGCTTTCAGCTTAGGGAGGGACTCATTTTCCGCTGTAGTTATTTGAGGAGCGGTCGGGAGAGATACCAAACGACGCAAGAGAGTACGTGCTGACATCCCGACGGCAGTGTCCGATTGCGCCATTGCGTTTTCAAAGTCTTCCAATAGATCACGATAGGCTTGCATTTCGGCCACTAGCTGTTGGCGCTTGTTAGCTAGTTCGAGAGATTGATCGTCGTTCGCAATCCAACCCTCATAGCACTTCTTTAAATCTGCAATGAATGTTTTTTTATCCGCCTGAGAATCATGAATTAGGCTGCAAAGACTATCAAGGCCACTTTGCTTCAATCGATAAAAAACGACATCGAGTGCAGCCCGCTTTTCGCACACGAACAATACGCGTTTTCCGCGCCCGAGGTAGTCTGCAATTAAATTCGTGATCGTTTGTGATTTTCCGGTTCCCGGTGGTCCTTGAATAATAAAACTGCGTTGATCTCTTGCGATACTAATTGCAGCATTTTGAGTTGCGTCCGATGAAGCCACATTCCATTGATCAGCAAAAGCTAAAGCTGCAGGAGGCGTTGTCTCAATATCACGTGGTTGTATCGAAAAAACGCGATCAAACGCCGGATTATTCGCGGGCACATCGAGCAATTGTGCATAGTCACGCACTAATGACATTTTCCTATAATTGAAATTCGCAAGACTTACCTGAGTCAAATCAAGATCCCAAGCATATCGATGCCCCTCTTGCTCTTCAAGGGTATAACCCAAAGGTTCCTCATTGACCGCAGCAACCATATGTAGTGGGCGTGGTGCAGGAGACGCGCCAGCATCAAACCGTTGCGGTAGCGGGCGGTTTCTTATCCACTGTTCAAAGAGTGCGCGACCTAGCGGTCGGTAATCCTCTCTTGCGTAGCTAAAGGACGGCAATACTCCACTTCGTTCGGTTTTATTAATATAGCGAGGTCTCGCACGACGGAATTGTTGAAGCCGCTGCTGTGCCTTTTGATGTACCAGACGAATCGAAGGTTTTTGAATCAAGCGCAATGCCACGCTTTTCTCCGTTAACTGAATTTGCGCCTCGATATCAGCGTGAATTTGCTCCAAGCTATGTTTATCGAGATCAATTTTTTCAGGCAACTGAATGCCATACAATTGATTAAGTTGGTGGCGCAATACAGGATTAAACTCTGCCTCCGCGCTGCTGCATTGAAGTTGGTACTGATCCCGGACTCCTTTTCGTTTGGTCAATTCGACTGGTAACCAAAGCAGGGGGGAATTAATGCGTTCATCGGGATTTTCTTTAAGATTGTGCCACCGTAAGAATGCAACAACTAATCTTAAATTACTAAATCCATACTCGTTCCGATCTCTTCGCACATCAGCAATTAACTGGTCGAGCGACGCCGGTAGATAAACCTGATCATCAAAACGCAGATAATTTTGCAAGGCAAGGGTCTTACCAGATAACACCTCAGTTGCAAATCGTTGGTTCCAAGTGCATAAGTCTTCAACTTTGATTCGCTCAATTTGCAATACTAGTGGAACACTAGCAATCGTCAAATTTACAGTCGATGTAGTCGGCTTAAAGTAAAGTAAACGATTGCGTTTACTTAAATCAAATAAGCGATCTCGGAGATGTGATAATACAGCGGTACGGCGATTCTGAATTCCTTGAACGCCTGCCAACGCACTTTGTACCGTGGAATCGGATGCCTGCTCTCGCCAATCGCGTAGGCGTTTTCTAAGATTTTCAAGATCAGTAGCACGATCATGACGATTGAGCTCGGTCATCTCTACGATCAATTGGGCGATCACAGGATGCAAAGATTCATTCAGAATAAATAGATTCTCACGGCATGCAACAAAACGGCGCAGATCATCAACTTCCGAAAAATCAAGGCCACAGCTTAGACTTGCCAAGATCATCCCGAGCATAAAGATATCGGTCATTTCATCGTGATGTCCTAGGCATTGCTCCCAACTCAAGGGCCCGGGCAAATATACTGGTCTAGAAATAGGTGCCTGTGCATCGATTTGAACATCGGCGCGTTCTTCCACGGTACCTATATTCGATGTGGTACGCTTAATTTCACCGATAATATTTAGATGGGAATGCAAGCCTGGCTGCACACGATGTACACTCGCCAATTGATCAACTGGGGCCTGCCCCATTGCGTTCTGTAAGGCAAGACCACCGTTCGAATCCAGTACCACCGCACCTGAATCCAATCCACAAACCAAACCGGCATGATGTAGCACGGTCGCTTGGGTGAATAGCGGTAAAGCCAGCATAACAACGTCGTCGTTTGGGAGTGGTGCACCCATTTGTGCCTCAATCACTTCACGCAGGCTTCGCACCTTTTCCAACTTGGGGGTGAAATTGTTCATGCCGCCCCCGCTTTCTGGGCTAAACCCGAAGCTTTTTCTTTGATACGACTAACCATGCGGTCAATCTCTCGTTTAGTAAGACCAGCATCCCGACGGAGATTTATCGCCATATCCTCTATACAATCGAGTTCACATGAATACTTTACTGCATGCTGCAGCATTGCATCTTGTTGGTCGGGATCAATTAGACAAAGATCCAACATTAGAGCATTGAATACACGTTTAAGACCACGATCAAACTTTATTTGCATTAGTTCCTCAATGCTAGTCACTGCCTCCGCCGGATTCCAGTCTGGAAATAAATAACGCATTTGCGCGGTGACAGCGTCATTCAGAAACTCTGTATCTCGCAAGAAACCTGTCAAAAACCCTCGTATCATTGAAGACATTTGTTTTTGCTGTAAGAGATCAAGAGCCTCAAGTTCAAAACCGCCATTAAGTTGCTGCGCTATCCACTGATCGACAGTCGGCTCGCCATTCCACCATTGCACTAATGCACGCGCGCGCAAGTAAGCGTCTGGGTGACTATATCCCGTACTCTTATTTTTCTCTGCAGCCTCAATCTCTTGGGCTTGTTGCAAATACGCTTTCGCATCAACGTTACTAATCCCAGTATGCGTTTTTATCAAGGCAGCAATCGCTGGTTCGACCGCCCCCACCGCCAGTGCACTACCGCGGTCAGCAAACAGTTCCGTATGCAATAGATAGCGACGATAACTTTCACGCAAGCTATGTTGTTCATAATCTGTTTCAATAGCGTTGCGAAGCACGCGCTCAACAGTGTGAAATTCGCCCTTATCTCGGGTCCACAACACATAATGGGCCAACTCATGCCCAAAAATCGCTGTCATTTCAGCCGACGACATATGCTCTAACAAACGACCATGCAAGATGATGTGTATCTCGCCGGGAACAAAGACTAGGCTTGCATTACTCTCCACAGCGCTTGACTGATATAAGGTGACGCTAGCATGTATGTCTAAGGCTTCCATCGCTTTTTGCAGACAGGCGTGGACATCTGGATGCGCTTCGGCTGCGATCCGATATGAGTCACGCAATAATTCTAAGCGCAAGGCCTCACGTTGTTCTTGCTGCATATCCCTGCCGGACTCCCAGCGCCAGACTTCAGGCTCATGTAGTTTCAAATAATCAGCTAAGGCAGTGTGATATGGTAAGGGCTGTAGGTTACTGATTTCAGGCATAGCAGAGGTCATGCGGATTTTGGATTTAGCTGAAAAATATAATGCGCATCATTGATCGAAATTCTTCGAATATTCAGGGCACTTTGTATGACACATTATCCGTCAAAAAGAGTATCTTCAAAAGCTACAAATTGATTGGTCCTATAGAAAGCAAATAGAACATTGCTCAATGGGCAGTTCCATCTAGTAGAGGCTGTATCGCCATTTTCAGTGCATCCGTCTGCGTGAATTGATTTGTCAGTGTTTGCATACTTTCTGCAATGCGCTTTTGTTGCTGCGGGTCGACGATGGCTGGCCACGCCATTGCCAGTTGTCGCAAGATTTGCGTGGTTAACTGATCGATTTGAGGGCGTATCTCATTTTCTAAATCAGGTACTGACTTAAATTTGCCTTGCCCCTCTGCTTTCCAAAGAGCGAAGTACTCACGCTGCCTTTGTTTCGCAGCCTCGATTTGCGCGCGGAAGAAATGTTCTGCCCAATTTGCTGGGACACCTAGCGCCGTTGCTTGTTGTTGCAGCGAGGCGATAATTTTTTGCTCGCGCGGTAAATCTTCAATCGCGCTCTGTTGATTCCATTTGTGTTGTGCGACGCTTTCCATCATCGCTAAGCGTTTGCCGATGAGTTTTCGCAGCGGCGTGATGTCAATGCCGTCTGCACTTGTGGTCGGCCATGGGTGCTGCAACCATTTTTCTAAACGTGGTTGAAGGTACTGCTGTTGGTTCTGCAGCCATTGGTCGAGATAGGTTTTCCATGCACTATCACGTGGCAATAGATAGGCTTTGTAAGATTGATTAAAGGGCGTATCTGGATGCACAGCGCACAGCCCTGGCTTTAATTGTTGCTGCAGACGCGCTTCGACGGCATCAGTGATCATCACGTCGGCTTTGCCTTCGACGATCTGGTCAAAGATGTGATTATTGTCGGCATACAACGTGATCGATGCATGGGACAAATGTTCACGGGCAAAACGCTCATTGGTGCCACCGGGATTAACAATCACGCGCACGTGGGCTTGATCAATTTGATCTAGTGTCTGCAAACCCTGCTGTTTGCTGCATAGCGTAATCGGGGTTTTGCCGTCGCGTAAATACGAAGTCGTAAACATCGCCAGCTTTTCACGTTCGGCAGAAATCGACACGCCACTCATCGCCACATCAAAACGCCCCGCTGCCAGATCATTCATTAGACTTGGCCATGAAGTCGGCACCAGTTCCAATTTCACACCAAGCTGATTCGCCAATCCTTGCGCCATGTCGATATCAAAACCGATAAAAGGGCTATTGGCATTCGTGCGGTAACTAAACGGTTTGTAATCACCTGTGGTGCCAACGCGTAATGTGCCGCGAGCATGGATTTGTTGTAGCTGAGTACTTGCTGTTTGCGCGCATATTTCAAGGTTCATGCCTGAAAGCAAGGTGATCAGCAACAGGGCGCGGGAAACGACTTGCAACATAGGCTCTCTCATTCAACCGACAAGATTGGTAGCAAAGCGCTATTGTACGCGCCACTTACAAGTTCGATACAAAGCAGAACTGGACAAAGCAAGGGTTTAAATGTACTATTTTGGTATCAAAAAAAGCATGCTTATATTGCAAATTCAAAGCCGGGGGGGCTTGTTTTCATTCGAGGTGCCACTGGCGGGCATCCGCTTGGCGCTGTCTTCTCCACCAATTCAAAGCTGTCTAATTTTGGCGAGGAATGACCGTGAAAACCTGGCAAGCAGATCTGCTCGTCATTGCAGAAGACGTGCAAGGCAAGCAGCGCGAGAAAGAATTCTTCACACGCCTCGTTGCTGCTGCTAATGCCCTCGGCTTCGAGTATTGCGCATACGGCCTACGTACACCGCTCCCGCTCAGCAATCCCAAAACCTTACTACTCAACAATTATCAGTCCGATTGGCAGAAGCGTTATGCTGAAGCAGCCTACCTCAATGTCGACCCTAGCGTACAGCATTGTCGCCGAAGTCATGCACCACTGATTTGGTCCGACCAAGTCTTCTCAAACACCCCTAATCTATGGCACGAGGCTCGCTCTTTCGGCCTGCGCTACGGCTGGGCGCAATCGAGTTTCGATGCGCAAGGCGTGGGTGGCATGCTGACTTTGGCTCGCTCATCTGAAGCTTTGAGCGCCGCTGAACTCGCCAGCAATGAAATCAAAATGCGCTGGATCGTCAATGTTGCTCATCAGGCGCTCTCGCGCAGCTTGGTTTCCGTAAAGGCGGCAGAAGAATACTCGCTCACTGCACGAGAAACCGAAATCCTAAAATGGACCGCCGACGGCAAAACCTCGTCCGAAATCGCTGACCTCTTAATGATCTCGGAAAACACGGTCAACTTTCACGTCAAGAATGTCATTCTCAAACTCAATGTTGCCAACAAAACGGCTGCCGTGGTCAAGGCGGCTGTACTCGGCATGCTTAACTAAACCACAGACGCCTCGCACGGCATCAAAATACGTTTCAATTCGCGTCAGATAAGCAGAACCCAACACGCACCGCACCTCGTTCAACATCGACCCGCGGCTTTTCTAGCATAGTCTCAAGCGCGCCCACCTACCATTGTTGGTAGTTGTTCAAATTGAAATCAAATGATTAAATTTGCAACAACTTGAAAGGAGGGGAATTATGCAATTTACAGCAGGTCGACGCGGCGAAATTTCGTCCGCCATGATTCAAGGTCTCGCCAAATACCGTCACAAAGTATTCGTTGAAATGCTTGGTTGGGATTTGCAGACAGAAGGCAATCTCGAACTCGATGAGTTTGATCGTGACGACACCATGTATGTGGTCGCACAAGACGACAATAACGAAATCACCGGTTGTCTCCGCCTCCTCCCCACCACAAAGCCTTACCTACTGGGTGAAGTGTTCCCAGACTTAATGGGTGATGCGCCCTTACCGCAGTCGCCTGAAGTTTGGGAGCTCTCTCGTTTTGCCGCGATGGATTTTAATGCGCCGAAAATGAATTCAGCCAATGGCATTTCCTCGACGATCGCTGTTGGACTTCTACAGCAAGCATTGAGTGCTGCCGCACAACTGGGCGCCAAAAAAGTAATTACAGTGTCACCTGTAGGTATCGAGCGTCTTCTTCGCTTTGCAGGATTCAAAACCTGTAAAGCAGGTCGCTCCATGGTGATACGTGGGCACGCATTGACCGCGAATTGGATCGATTGCTAAGCCATGAAATTCCCGTCTAGTCTCTCTGCATTGCTCACCGCGCTGGTTCGACCAGCGTTGGGCGCTGCACTCTGTCTCTGGACGGCATCGATGCCGGTGACTAGCCATGCGCAAGAGCAAGACTGGATGCCTGAGAGCGATCAAAACACAAAGTCCATCGCGGGTACTTCGGGGCGCCGTTTTTTTTGGGACTTCGCACTCAGCAAAAACCATCCACATCGAAGCAACTCGCCACGTGCCAATCTCGCTTTTGACCAATACCAGTCTGGCACATTAGAACAAAACTTATACTGGGTCTTGAGCGGCCGCATTGACTTCGATGCGAGCCCCGGAACTGGCATCGGCCATGATCATCTCAGTATTGCCTTGCGTGAAGCCTATCTCACCTACAATCTGGAACAAGTTCACCTCGATTTTGGCAGGATCAACATTCGCGATGGCGTCGCCTTAGCTTACAATCCTAGCGATGTATTCCGCTCAGGTTCACTACCGACTCGACGCACCGAAGACCCGAGCCGCCTACGCGAAAGCCGCCTAGGTCTATTTGCCGTTCAAGCACGTACTAGCGGGAGTTTCGGTCATATTGCCGGCCTCGCCGCGCCTGCTATTTCGGACGGAATTTCGCCCACTTGGTACGACCCTCAGCTTGGTGCTGTCAATGGACGCGAGCCTCAGCTCTACCTCAAATACACTCCGCCACGCTGGCATGATATCTACACGAACTTCATTGTCCATCGTGTCGCCAAAACGAGCAGTACTTTTGCTTTCAACCTCAGCCAAAATTTAGGCCAACGCTGGATGGGCTATGCCGAGTTGGCTAGCGTTAACACTGATACATTGAACGCGAATCAAACAAACATTTGGCAAACCAAGCATCAATATCAACAAGCAGCGATTGGTACTTCCTACAGCAACGAGAAGCGTCAGACACTGAGCCTCGAATATCAATTCAACGGTGCAGGGCTCAATCAGTCTCAATGGAGTAATGAGTGGCAGAAAGCCGACGGTATCGCGATCGCACAGCGATTCATGCGCATAGGGCGCCAACAAGATCCTCTCAGTCGCGAGAGCCTCACTGCCTTGCTCCAATGGGATCAATTCACTTCACCCTACGATGACCTCACTTGCCTCTACCGTTTAAGCCTCGTCGACAAGAGTCACTTGCAATGGTGCGAATGGCGTTACAAACAAGATCGACAGGAATGGTCTGTCAGCTTGACGCATCTAGCTGGGCCTGCTCGTTCAGAGTTTGGTGCGGCTCAACAGCCCTTAACGCTTAGCGCCAAGCTGCGCCTATTCTACTGAGCCAAGGTGAATACAATGAATGCACTTGGCTACTTCAAACTTGGTCGGCGACGCAGTGTCAAGACAGTGCTTGAACCACGTCTGCGCCTTATCATGTTTGGTTTTGCAGGCGGTACAGTGACCGCCCTACATTCGCTGGCCGAGGCACTGCCTACCTCGATCGAAGTGTGGGGTGCCGAATATCCTGGTCGCGGCATGCGCTGGCGCGAGAAATTGAACAGTGGTGTCGACGATCTCTTAGCAGATCTACGAGCAGGGCTTTATATGCTTGACGAGCTTCCTCTTGCCTTCTTGGGTTACAGCATGGGAGCGAATGTCGCGTATCGCCTAGCACTGTCCACCACACCAAAGAACTTGTGCGCGTTTATCGCGATGAGTGCCCGCCCGCCCATCCATCAAGCCGATCAATGGGAATCCGCTCAGCTCAGCGATGCGCAATTGATCGCGAAGCTCGATGGTCTAGGTGGCATTCCGGCAGAGATCTTGAATAACTCAGCGATTCTCGAAGAATTTTTACCGGTAATGCGTGCGGACCTCTCTGTCTGCGCCGACTTCAGTCACTTCAAGGTTGAGCCATTGCCGTGCCCCATCTTCATGTTAGAAGGCCGCGACGACAAGCTCTTGCTCAACGCGAATGCACAGCTTTGGCTCGATGTCGCGGGTGGAGATGCCCAGGCTTCCAAGCATCGCTTATATGACGGTGGTCATTTCTTTCATAAAGGGCGCGAACATCATGTTGCCGAAGAGCTGAGCACCTGGTTACTCGAGCGGCTAGAGCAGACCTCGTCGGCAGCTTCCTCCACAAGACACACACAAGAAGTAAATATCGCATCTCTGGATAGATCATAGAAAGGCAGACCATGTCATATAACACCCACATTTGTGAAGCATTTTGTAGTGCGGTCAACGCGGTTAAACGTAGTGCTTTAAGCGCGCAAACACTGGACCATTCGGAGTATCTTGGGGGCGATCTCGGTATCGACTCCATCGAAATGTTAGAGATCTGGTTCCGCATTGAAAAGCTCTGCGACACCCAAATTCCCGACGAAGCCAAACGGGACATCTATACGGTCGACGAGGTGCTTCATGTGGTTTATCGCTATTTACCAAGCATTGAAGAAAACGAGGTCGAACATGTTTGAGACCGGACTTCTTGATGGCCACGTGGCGTTTATCACCGGTGGTGGTAGTGGCTTAGGTCGCGCGATTGCCGAGCATTTAGTGCGTTATGGTGCCAAAGTGGCTTTGATAGGGCGTAGAGAAAGCGTCCTCAATCAGGCTGTAGCCGAACTCGGTGAAGAAAATGCGTTTGGGATACGCTGCGATGTGCGCTTTCCAGACGAAGTCGATAGCGCAATCGAACAAACCTTGGCCCGCTTCGGTCGAGTCGATAGTCTCATCAATAGTGCCGCTGGCAATTTCGTATCGCCCACAGAAAAGCTCAGCTGCAATGCCTTCAAACTCATTGTCGATACGGTGTTAATGGGCACCGTGCATTGCACGCTCGCCCTCGGTAAGCATTGGATAGAACAAAAACGTCGAGGCTCCGTCTTGTCTATCGTCACCAACTATGCAAGCACAGGCTCCGCCTTTGTTGTGCCGTCGGGCTGCGCAAAAGCGGGTGTTGAGAATCTCACCAAATCTTTAGCAGCGGAATGGGGACGCTATGGCCTGCGCTTTATCGCGATCTCACCGGGGCCGTTCCCAACTGAAGGTGCGATGAGTCAGCTGCGCATTTATGAAGATCTCTTGCCCGGAGTCGACATTCCCAAACTCATTACTCAACGCATTCCTCTCGGGCGACTCGGTCGTACAGAAGAATTGGCTGATCTCGCAACCTTCCTCCTCAGCCCGAATGCCGAATACATCAATGGCGAGATTATCCGCATTGATGGTGGCGAAACACCAAGCTTAGCAGGTGAATTTAGTTTCATGCGCGACGTACCAGACAGTGTTTGGAATAACAACGCGAAGTTGAAACGAAAACCGAACAATCAAGAAGTCAATTCCATCGAGAACTGAAAGCAGTAAAAAGCTCAACATGTACCAATTCATTACAACAGCGTGCGAACTAATCGACACCACGCACTTTACTAAAGAAAGGGAACACCATGAACAACCGCGACAAAATCATTGAAATCTGCCTCGAAGTCATCGAAATGAATGCGGAGGAAATTGGCCTCGACGACGAATTTCGTTCTTTTGCCCATATTGACTCATTGCGCGCCTTGGATTTACTCACCGCCTTGGAACGCCATTTCAAATTCAAACTTCCAGAGCGTGAATTGCGTGAATTTGAAACCATCAACAAAGTAATCGCGGTAGTCGAACGCTACCTGCCAGAAACCGTCGCGGCATAAGCCAAGGGCTGCCAATCATCATGCGCATACTCGTCACAGGAGCAACCGGCTTTGTCGGTCTGAATATTGTCCAGCAATTGCAAGAAGCTGGGCATGAGGTCGTGGCGCTCTTACGCCCCGGCGCTAAACGTCACTTTCTCGCGCCATTTCAGGTTGAAGAACGTTACGCCACTTTCCGTGACGAGGCAGCCTTGCAAAGAGCAATGCATCAAGTAGAGGCGGTGATCCATACGGCTGGTAACACCAGTTGCAACTGGCGCGACATTAACGCGTTGTCTGAAGCGAACGTGCTGAGCACGCGCAATATCCTTAAGGCAGCACGTAGAAAAGGCGTGCGTCGCATCATTTATACCAGCACCACATCAACCATAGGTAGCCATCACCCCACACTGCGTGCTGCCGATGTGCAAACGCCCTTGCAAGGGTTTCGTGCCAAGTCGCCTTATGCCATGACTAAGCTTCAGGCCGAAAACATACTACTCGAAGCATCCAACCAAATTGAGTGCATTATCTTAAATCCAGCTGAGGTCGTCGGAGCCTGGGACCACAACTTGCAATGGGGTCGCATCATCATTGCCCTCGCCGCAGGTCAATTACCGTTCATCCCCCCTGGTACTTGCACCTACAGCCCTGCAGCCGATGTCGCAAAAGCTCACGTGAATGCTATTACGCAGGGACGGAATGGCCAACGTTACATACTCGGTGGTGAACATCTACCGATTCGACGCTTCATTGACATCGCAGCGCAGTCGCTTGAAGTATCAGTGAGCCCACGCAATCGTCATCCCTATTTCTTGCAATGCTGGCAGGCTCAAGCGCTTAACTTTCTCGGTCGCTTCCTTGAGGTGCAAGCACCAATCGAGCCATATCGAATGCGCGTCTTTGCTGGGCACCATCTGTTTGACGACAGCCTCGCGCGCCAAGAATTGCACTACCACGCTCGCCCGATTCACGAAGCAATCAATGAATGCATTGCTTGGTATCGGGAGCACGATTTTCTCAAATTCAGAGCGACTGAATCGAGACACACACATGAAAAGGTCAGCATACACATATGAATGAAAACATGGAAAAACCGGTCGCCTTAGTCACTGGTGGGTCGCGCGGACTCGGGCAAGCCATCGTTCGTGAACTTCGTCAGCAGGGCTGGCGAGTGGCATTTACCTATCTTCATAACGCCAAGGCCGCCGACGCACTCGTAGCGGAATTGGGTGAGGAAGATACACTTGCCATCCAAGCAGACGCTAAAGACTCACAGCGCTTACGCGGCGCCGCCGATCATATAGTCGAAAGATTTGGTCGAATCGATGCCCTAGTCAATAACGCCGGCATTACCCGCGATCAATCAATCCTGACGATGGACGATGAGGATTGGTCAGCCGTGCTTGACGCCAACCTCAGCGGTGCTTTTCATGCCTGTAAAGCGATCCTTCCTCGTTTCTTACGACAACGTAGCGGCGCGGTCGTCAATATGTCCTCAGTCGCGGGCGTTATGGGCGTACCAGGCCAAGCAAACTACTGCGCCAGCAAAGCTGGGATGATAGGCATGACACGCGCATTGGCCTTGGAATGTGCTGCGCGCAATATTCGCATCAACGCGGTGGCGCCTGGATTCATCAGCACAGATATGACGGCTGGCTTGTCTGACAAACAGCTGGAGGCCGCTCGAAATAGCATCCCGATGAAACGTTTCGGTACCGCAGACGATATCGCGAAAATGACAGCCTTTTTGCTCTCATCCGCGAGTGCTTACATCACAGGCCAGGTATTCGTCGTTGATGGAGGTTTGTCGACATGAGCCTCACCGCACAAGCCATCACCAATCTCGCGCCGGTCAGTGTGATCCCGCAGCGGCATCCCTTTCTCTTTATCGATGCGATCAATGAAGGGGAACCGGGGAGCTTTGCCATTTCCCGTTACAACGTCAAGCCAGACCATCCTGTTTTCCAAGGCCATTTTCCTGAAACACCAGTTTGGCCTGGCGTACTTCTGATCGAGAACATGGCACAGACTGCATGTTGGGTTATGGCCGCACAACAGAACGACGCCAATCCGACAAATACTTTGTACGTGCTGGCGCGAGTCAACCAATGCACCTTTAAGCGCATGGTGCGCCCAAATGATGTGCTGCAAACACGGGCTGAGTTGTCCCGCGATCTCGGTCAATTTTGCACTTTTAAATGTGAAATTCGGGCAGAAGCTGAGCTTGTTGCTCACGCCGAGTTACTGGTGGCGCGCCGCACTGCGGAATCGCCGCACGGCTAAATCTATGTTGAAGAAGTCATCGTCAGAGTTTTCAACTTATCGAAACGGAATACATATGAAAAACGAACAGCATCGCATTGTGGTCACGGGTCTAGGCATCGTCAGCGTCATAGGTCAAGACGTAGCCAGTTTTTTTGCCAACGCCTGCGCCGGCACAGTCAATATTGGGAAAGTAGAAAGCATCGATGTGTCGCGTATGAATTCAGGACGTGGCGCTGAAATACTGAACTTCGATATTCAACAGCATTTTCCAGACCGCGACGATATCGCGAAATTAGGTCGTGCAAAACAACTCGCCTTAGCCGCAGCAAAACAATGCTTACAGTCAGCCCAGTTCCCGATTGCCGAGCACGCATTTGAAGTCGGTGTCGCACTTGGCTATACACAAGGCGAATCCAAAACCATGGAAATGGCGACTGATCATATCGCCGTTCATGGCGCCAATGGAGAAGTTGATCTCGACGCCTTTTCAGACTTTGCCCCGCAATCAGTGCCGCAGCAAATTGCGAAGGAATTTGGCTTGAATGGCCCGATTCTGACCATTGGCAATGCCTGCTCCGCGAGCAACTTCGCCATCGGCCTGGCGATGGACGTCTTACGTCGCGGCGATGCTGTCGCTATGTTGGCGGGCGGTGCTGATGCCTTTTCGCGATATGGCTATTCTGGATTCTCGCGACTCGGTGCAATCTCACCCGATGTGCCGCGCCCTTTCAGTGCCGATCGCCAAGGGATGGTGCCTGGAGAAGGCGCGGCGATGTTGATGTTAGAAACCCTAGAGAGTGCGCAAAAACGGGGCGCGCACATCTACGCTGAAGTGATCGGCTATGGTGAAAGCTGTGATGCTTTTCATATCACGCAACCAGATCCAAGCGGCATAGTGCAAGCGGCAAGTGCAGCGCTACGTACCGCCGGTATAGACGCTTCCGCCATTTCATTTATTTCGGCCCATGGCACTGGTACTCAGGCCAGCGACAAAGCCGAGGCACGTGCCTTTGCTGAATTATTTGGCGCACAGATTCCGCCAGTCACGTCGATTAAGTCGATGATAGGACATGCCATGGGAGCAGCGAGCTCAATGGAATGCGTGGCGGCCGTTTGCTCCATTCAAGAGCAAATTTTCACACCGACGATGAATTTCTTATCGGCTGATGAACTTTGTCCGCTCGACTGCGTACCGAATCAAGCGCGTCGCGCACCGGTGCAAACCGTACTCAAAACGGCTTCTGCATTTGGTGGCAACAACGCCGCTGTCATTTTCAGTCAATTCGCCCATTAGGAGTTCACTATGCAAGCACCATTTGTTATCACAGCAGGCTCCGCGCTTACTCCGTACGGCATAGGCACTAACGCTTACGCCCAAGGCTCTAAACCAACATCGAAGCCACTCGCGGGAAACTACGCAACCCACACAGAGGTAGCGATGGTACCTGACTACGATGCGCAACAACTACTCGCTGTGCGTAGTGTCAGTAATTTCGATCGCTTAACCTTACACGTCTGCGTTGCCGTAGATCAGCTCCATAAACAACTCGGTTATGCAGACTTAACAACTCGCCGTCAGGCGCTGGCTGACGACAGAATGTGCATTGTTATTGGCTCGGCAGGTCCACTACAGAGTATTGTTGATTTTGATCTTCAAACTATAGAAGAGCCAAGCTACGTTCAACCAAGCCGCGTGCCGAATGTAGTATTTAATGTACCAGCCAGCTATGCCGCCATTCGTCACGGCATTCGCGGTAGCTGCATTACTTTAACCGATGGTGATAGCTCATCGCTCAAGGCCTTTGCCATCGCGGCAGGGCAATTACAGTTTGGTCGCATTGATCTCGCCATGGTCGGAGGCGCTGAAGAAGCGACACCCGCTTATGCCATGTATCGCCAAGCAATGGATCAAAGCTCTTCCAGCAACGGCTTACCGATTAGCGAGGGTGCAAGCTTATTTGCGATGGAGACGGTGGAACATGCGCGACAAGCGGGTCGTTCCAGTCTGGCTGGGTTGTTCGGATGTGCACAAGTATTCTCGCCAAATGCAGCGCAAGTCGGGCTACGCGCCTGCTTAGCCAAACTCGAGCGCCAGTTTCCGCAAGCGATGGCGGCAATCTCCACCGTCTATTGTGATGCAGACATTGAGGCCTCAGAACTTGGATTAAGCGAAGTCACCCAGGTTCAACTCGACCAGAAATTAGGTCGCACTGGCGCGATGTACGGCAGCCTTGCTTTACTCGACGCTCTGACTTCAAATCAGGTAGCGGATCATTCGGTGATCTTGGTTCTGCAGGCTGATGAAGCAGGTGCCTGTGTCGCTGCGCTGTTCGAAAAACACGGTCAACTCAACTAAGGTTTGCGCAGATGCCGTTCACTTCTCCCATCCTGCACAGCGATAGCTTGGCACAAGCTTGGCTCAAACGCGTCCATCGATCTGAGCATATGGTTGCTTTACGCTTCGAAGAGCAGGCGTGGACTTACGCCCAGCTGCACGCGCGAACCTTGAACATCGCTCGCCAATTCGATCAAAGGCAAATGCATAAAGGGGACCGTGTCCTTATCTTGATGGATAACGGTCCGACCTTTATTTCCACGTTTTTCGCGGCGCAAATCACAGGTTTAATTCCCGTTCCATTGTCTCCGCGATCTTCACATGAACGTATCGCGTATGTGATGGAGGACTGCAATGCAAGCTTGATCGCCTATGACCACAATCTCTCAGAGCGTATCGTGGAACAGCATCGCGCCCAAAGTTATGGCGGCAGCCTGCTCAAAATGAGTGAAACCGTCGAGGCTGACTTCGTCGAGAGAGCAATTCCGCTCAGCCCAGCCTGCGCCTTTATTCAATACACCTCGGGTTCCAGTGGCGATGCCAAAGGGGTCATGATTAGTCATCAGGCGGCGCTCAATAATATTCAAAGCTTTACCGAGGCGATGGGGCTACAAGCGACCGATAGTTTTTCTTCGATGCTGCCACTTTTTCACGACATGGGCTTGTTGTGCTTCGGTCTGGCGCCACTATTATTGGGCCATACACTGTGGTTATATCGTGCGGAATCATTGCAGCTCCATCGATGGCTGGAGGATCTCGACAAGTTCCAGATTACGCATACCGGTGCACCTGACAGCCTATTGCAAATTGCGAATAGAGTCGTCAGTGAGACACATCGCTATTCTTTTGAACATCTCAAAATGTTGATCTGTGGCTCAGAGCCGGTTCGCCAAGACAGTATTGAAACATTTGGCCGCCGCTTCAATGCGAGTCACGCACTTGCACCCGCGTATGGAATGGCAGAACTTAGCCTCTGTGCCAGCCTTACCCGATTCCCATGCTCACCCCGCATCAATCAGCTAGGTCAGGTCGCTTCCGGGCGAGCGATCGAAGGCGTAGAAATCGCCATTCACAAGGAGGATGGAACACCTCAAGACACCGGGGCTTCTGGTGAAATAGTGGTGCGTTCGCCCGCCGCGATGATGGGCTATTGGGGGAAACCCGATGCGACCAAGCTCACGTTTACAGATGCAGGTTTTTTCAAAACAGGTGATCTCGGTTTTCTCGATGAAGAAGGCTACTTGTATGTCATAGGCAGGATAAAAAACCTCTTAATTAAATCTGGCGAAAAATACTCAGCACACGATATCGAGTCTATCGCGCAAAGCATTCATGGCGTGCGCCGAGCGGCGGTGGTGCAAAGTACCGACTCCACGATTTACGCGGTGATGGAAGTTGACCGGCGCTTGCTCAATGAGCCATCACACCTATCAGCAATTGAACAAGCATTGAAGCGTGCTTCATTTCAAGCGCATGGAATCGCGCCCGATATCTGTGGCTTCGTCGCCAGCGGTGCCCTGCCGTCCACCGAGAACGGCAAACTCAAGCATGCATCCTTACGAGCCAGTATTGATGCGCATAATTTCGATGCGATCTGGTCGCAACAACTGAAGGGGCTGCACAATGCTATCGCTATGGCTTGACAGCAGCCAACACCCACTGGCAGAGATGATCCCCAAGGCTTATCACCAGCCGGTGTGCCCACGCGTTAAAAAATTATTGGAGGCCATCAATCAGCTTCAACCGACCACTACGATCGCGAGTAAGGATGCAGTGCTCGACGAAGCAAGTTTAAAACAGCTGTTCGCTGCTGGTTTATTTTCGCTGACGGTGCCACACGAACATGATGGCCTCGATACCAGTTTGCGCGATTTTGTGCTTGTGATGGAGGCGATAGGGCAACTCGGAGCAGCTTGGGCCATGACGGCTGTCCCCCATCTTTGCATTAGTGTAAAAGCGGTCGCTCGTTACGCGCCCGCTCCGCACAGAGACCACATTCTGAGGAACATTCGACAAACTCAACAGCTACTGGCGTTTGCCATCACTGAGGATCAAGGTTCTGACGTCGCTGCCATGCGTACTCGCCTACATCAAGTGGCGTCGGGTGAATTCATCCTGAATGGACGCAAACAATGGATCACCAACCTCAAACGTGCAAGCCATGTGGTTGTCGCCTGTCTATGTCCAGACTTGCACAAGACACCTGGTGCAAGTGTCCTCGTCTTGGTCGATCTGCAGCAAGCCGGGGTCACGGTAAGCCGTGAGTGGGAGAAAGTCTGCGTCAATGGCTCGGATACCTCCGACCTCTTTTTTGATCAGGTCAAAATTAGCAAAGAGCATCTCCTAACAGAGCCAGGGCAAGGCATGAACGCCTTTCTGCAAATGGTGCAACCAGGGCGTCTAGGAACTGCTGCTGCGAGCATAGGCCTCGCACGCCGGGCGCTGACGCAAGCAAAAGAGGATTTAGCGCTTCAATGCACGCATCAACAGGGCTTAGATTTTTGGGTGGAAAGCAAAGCTCGACTCGACGCACTTTCCGCAGGCCTACAGATGTGCGCGGTCTTCGCCGATGAACAAGCTCAAGATGTCCCCCATCTTGTGTCCTTGATGAAGTTCATCAGTGGTGAAATGAGCCAAAGCTTGCTCCAAGAGTTGGACCATCGCTATGTGAAACATGCCTGCGATTTACCACAAATTGCGAGTAACAATCGAGATGCCTTGGCCCTGTTCCGCCTGCTTAAAGGCCCAGGGGAGATTTTGGTATGGCAGACCGTACTCGCTTGGAGCGCGGTCGTTCTCAAACCTTTGCAAGAGAAGCTGAATTGGCCAGCTTATTTGCAAGAGGATGCCAGTTATTTAGCGTCCCATATGTTCAGCCTTCGACAACAAGGTGGCGCTCAACAGCGTCCGTCGCAGGTCGACCAACTCGCACGTGGCCTCGCCTTGTGGTGGCTGGAAATGAGCACGCACTTTATCTCGGATGAGCATGCGTTGGAACTGCAGCCACTTGAAATAGAACATGCTCAAAGCTGGTCACGGCAAGCGTTTTCCGCATGGCGCAAAGAGATTGAGGCCACGCCTTGTTCACTCTCGGCTAACGAGATCGACTATTTATTCGCATCTCTGCCTCAAGCACAAGAGCGCCTCTTTGACTTACACGTGGAGCTCAGCGCATGACACTGCTAGCTTACACATCGAGAGTTTCACTTTTTCTTCTGTTCACTTTGATCATATTTGGCTGCCACATGACTGCAAGCGCACAAACTCTGGACACAACTGATCAGGAAACACGGAGAGAACAAGGTCGCCTCACCATACCTAATTTACGAAGTAAGCCTGGACATCTTTCTCTTCCGTATCACTATTACCGGCGTGGTGCAAAAGCGCGCCCCACTGTTTTTTTCCTTAGTGGAGGACCTGGCCTCAGCAATTTGAAATGGACTCCACCTGAATCATGGCTGGAGAACTTCGACGTCGTCACTTTGGAATATCGCGGCGTAGGGCGATCATCGATCACCTTGAACTCCCGCTACTTCCTACAAGCGGTTACGACGCCAACGGCATCAATGCAGCTAGCAGAAGCAGAGCCGGTACGAGACAAGATCGAGCGGGGCTTTCGCGATTTGCAGCAGCAAGGAATAGCGCTTGAAGAGTTTTCAATTTCCGAGCTCGTTGACGATATCGAGCGTTTACGTCGTCAACTTCAGCTCCCTCACATCTATTTGGTCGCACATAGTTTTGGTACTCGTGTGGCGCTTTGGTATCAGTCTAGATACCGCCAATACGCTGCAGGATCTGTGTTGTTTTCCTTAAACACGCCGGGTGGCTTCATTTGGTATCCCGAAGACACTCGCTCGGTATGGGACCGTTACCGTATTCGTTTGGCAGAAAGTAATACTGACCTCGCGGAACAGATCGCGAAAGTCTTAGATCCGGAACGTCAACGTCGGAAACAATTTGGTTTTTGGAAGATCAAAGATACGCATGCGTTGACGGTCGCGTTCTTCATGAGCTTTAACGCTGGTACACGCGATCGCGCCCTGCGAGCGATGGCAGACGCAAGTGAGGGGAATACCGGCACTTGGTCCATGCTGGCGCTGTCTTATCCGCTGATCACGCGCTTTAGTTTTAACTGGGCGGATTTCTTTGTTAAAGCGTATTCAACCGATTGCGATCTCGACGCCATTAGTAAAGCAGATCAACAAGCGACATTGAGCCCCTTCCAGAGCCCATCTTCGATTTTGTTTTCAGCCTGCAGCAACTATCTGGCGATTCATCAGCACGCGACCGAAGTCAACTTCACGCCAGACTATCGCCACACTTTAGTCGTGGTCGGCGAGTTTGATCCAAGCACACCGATTGAGCGCAAGCCAGCTGCACTGCCAAACGAGTCATTCATCGTCATCAAGAATGCAGGCCATGCTGACGTGCTGTATAGCGACCCCAATAGCACCGCCCGTTGGCTGCGAAGCACATTCCTACGATCACCAACACCCCCTGATTCCCTGCAAACACCATGACTACGCCAATCACAGAATTCTTCCGCGCTCGCTATGAGGCCGGGATGTCACTGCCGCAGATCTTGTTAGAACGGACTAAGCGCAATACTGAATCGATCACTTTTCTTGGGCGCGATGGTGTCGAAGATAAACTCAGCTATGTCGATCTACTCAAACAAGCATGGCAACTTACGTGCTTCCTGAAACAGCGTGGCATGCGTGAAGGCACGCCAGTAATCTTTGCTATCGATGACGAAAAGAGTCTCGTGATCAGCATTTGGGCCACATTCCTCGGTGGTGGTGTCGCGGTTCCACTAACTCCGCCGGCTAGCTACTCAGTGCATGACGAAGCATTACAAAAACTGATCGCGGTCTATCGTCAATGCGCCAGCATGACGCGAGGTGCATTTGAAACCGGCCCGCGAGTGATGTTGTTAAGCGATTTGAACCCGACAGCCTTAGCGCGGCATCCCGAATGGCAGGAACATATCGACGCTGATACGGTGTTTGATATCGTCAAGCTATTCGAAGAATGCCAGCAGCAGACGCAAACCAGTTTCACCCTAGCACATCATCACCTTCCGAAAGCTCATGCCTTAGCGATGTTGATGTTTTCTTCTGGCAGCACGGGAGATCCCAAAGGCGTGCGCCTCACTCATCAACAACTTCTATCCAACTTGATTCAACTCAGCGAGCGCTCTGAGCTTGATGTCCATGACCGTTCTTTAAGCTGGCTGCCACTGACCCACGATATGGGATTAGTGCTATTTCATCTGTGTCATACCTTAGCGGGTATCGCCCAGTACAAAATGACACCATTGTCGTTTGCACGTGATCCAGCCTCATTATTGGAAGGCACGGCCCGCTACCAAATTACTTTGCTCGGTATGCCAAACTTTGGCTTTGATCAAGTACTGCGTGCAGCATTGGCGCGACCGCAGGAAACTTGGCAACTGTCGAGCGTCAAGCTTATTTATAACGGTGCAGAACCGATCGACCCAGCACTCTGTCGTCGATTTG
>CANHZI010000061.1 GCA_947464955.1 Oxalobacteraceae bacterium | reverse complement strand
GGCAGACCATGCACATCGAACAACGCAAATCGTTTCAAATCATTATCGCTACGCTGAGCGTCAGCCTTTCTCTCTTTTGTTGGGCCGTCGTTCGCCCACATATTCCCAAAACGGAAAACTTAGCCCAGCTAGGCTTTGCCTTATTGTTACTTGTTGCGATCCCTGGATTCATGTCCATATTCAAGGTGATCTTACCTATATTCATTCTCAAAATTTGGCCACAATTGGATAGCCCCAAACAAACGCAGCCGAATAAGATCGGCGAATCACTCTAATCTGAAAACGCGTTAGAAAAAACAAAAGAGCCGAACAAGTCGGCTCTTTTTTTGATTCTACACATGTGATGACTTAGTCGATCACTTTGAAACGTGGATCATCTGGATCAATCGACAAAATCCCCTGCGCTTCTTCTTTCATTTGCGTCTCTTGTGAACGCTGCTCTGCAGTGCCTTTTTATTCGAGATGTACTTAGATGTCGTTGACCAAAGCCTTACAACCTTCATGATTAAGTACGGAGATTTCGACTCTGGCTAAGCACTGCTTACATTAAGTACCAAAACGACATCTACGATACAGCACGGAAAACAGAATCAGTATTGTAGGCATTTTCCATGAGAGGGCCAGAGTTAACACTTTCACTTTGGAAAATCTTGTGCAGAAACATATAGAAGATTAAACTTACCAAACTACCCACAAATGCTTTTTTCTAGCATTCAACTAAGATACACAATGAAAAATTTTCAGCAAAATATCATCAACCGAGTGAATACACTCCAGAGTAGCGTGGGCAGGTACCAACAGCAAACAATACTCCGCCATGCGAAACACAACCATTCTCTGAACCAGCAAAATACGGGGCGCAAGCATTTGCTTTTTATTTATATGATTCCAGCGCTGGTACCAGCATTTTTTTATTCTTGAAGTAGAAGACGACTAGATACTTCGTCATATGAACCCACAAACAAAAAAAGAGCCGAACATGTCGGCTCTTTTTTTGATTCTACACATGTGATGACTTAGTCGATCACTTTGAAACGTGGATCATCTGGATCAATCGACAAAATCCCCTGCGCCTCTTCCTTCATCTGTGTCTCTTGTGAACGCTGCTCCGCAGTGCGTTTTTCTTCGAGATGCACGTAGATGTCATTCACCAAAGCTTGGCAACCTTCATGATTGAGCGCGGAAATCTCGAACACTGGGCCTTTCCAGCCGAAACGTTTAACGAAATCTTTCACACGTTTCTTACGATCTTCTTCGCTCAATACGTCGAGCTTATTTAAGACTAACCAACGTGGTTTGTCGGCCAATGTCTCGTCATACTTTTGCAATTCTTTGATCAATGCTTTCGCATCTTTGACCGGATCTGCGCCTTCATCAAACGGTGCCAAATCAACGATGTGCAAGAGCAAACCTGTACGCTGCAAATGCTTCAAGAATTGCACGCCAAGACCAATACCATCAGCCGCACCTTCGATCAAACCAGGAATATCGGCAATCACAAAACTCTTTTCATGACTCACTCGAACCATGCCCAGGTTAGGGTGCAAAGTCGTAAATGGGTAATCTGCAATCTTTGGACGCGCATTCGACACTGCAGTGATGAATGTTGATTTACCGGCATTTGGCAAACCCAACAAACCGACGTCAGCGAGAACTTTCAATTCGAGTTTCAGTTCGCGACGTTCGCCCTCTTTACCATCGCTACGTTGGCGAGGTGCACGATTCGTCGAAGATTTGAAATGGATATTGCCCCAACCGCCTTCGCCACCGCGCGCCAACAAGACCTCTTGTCCATGCTCAGTGATATCTGCAATCACTTCATCCGTATTGCGATCAATAATCAGAGTACCGACTGGCATACGCAAACGAATGTCATCCGCGCCTTTGCCGTAGCAGTCTGCGCCACGGCCATTTTCACCGTCTTTTGCTTTATGTAATTTGGAATAGCGGAAATCCACCAAGGTGTTGATGTTGCGATCGCCGACAGCGTAGATGCTACCGCCTTTGCCGCCATCGCCGCCGTCAGGGCCGCCAAATGGACGGAACTTCTCACGACAGAATGAGGCAACACCATTGCCACCATCACCTGCAATGACTTCGATTCTTGCTTCGTCAATAAATTTCATGTTTGCCGCCTAAACGAAAGGGCTTTTCAGCCTTGAGTCCCAGTCTTTCTTTTGGTGGCATCTTGATCGAGACGCGCTTAACACCGAACACTGGGCGATTACGAATGGAGAGTCTGAACGGGCTATTGTGCGGTTTTATTTTACCAGCAGCAATAGACATTGTTCTAAGACAAAATAAGCCAATGGAAAAAGCCATCAGCATGATGCTATTCACAAGCATCGCGTTTGATAGAGTGTATCGCAGAGTCAACCACTGATCGAAGCGCAACACACCTGCATCTATCCCTAAACGCTGAAAACTAAAAAGGCTCTACCTATGGCAGAGCCTCTCTATCGAACGAATTGTCGGCTTAAAGAATTAAGCAGCAACAACCATTACTGTTTGACGCTTCAACGCGCCTTTGATCGCAAATTGTACTTTGCCTGTTACCAAAGCGTACAAAGTGTGATCTTTACCCATACCAACGCCTTCACCAGCGTGTACTTTTGTACCGCGTTGACGAACGATGATACCGCCAGCATTGATAGCTTGGCCGCCGTAAACTTTAACGCCTAAGCGTTTTGACTCTGAGTCACGGCCGTTGCGCGTGGTGCCGCCGCCTTTTTTATGTGCCATTTAATAGCTCCTTGAAATCTAATGAATTTGCTTTATTTCTTAACGGTGAATTAACCGTTGATAGAAACGATTTGCAGTTCAGTGTAGTTTTGGCGATGACCTTGGCGCTTTTGGTAATGCTTACGACGACGCATTTTGAAAATGCGAACTTTGTCGTGACGACCGTGGTCGATTACCTTAGCCAGCACCGTAGCACCTGCGACCAATGGAGCACCAAACTTAATGGTTTCTCCAGCACCCAATGCGAGTACTTGATCAATGGTGATTTCGGAGCCAATGTCTGCAGGTATCTGTTCTACTTTAAGTTTTTCACCAGCGACAACTTTATATTGTTTGCCACCGGTTTTTATGACCGCGTACATGTGAAACCTCATCAAATAAATAATAGGGATTTCCCCGAGGATGCTAGCAAGACCCGAAGATCGTTGCCAAACAAAAAATCAAGGGAACTGCGGATTATACACAGGAAGGCTGCATCGGTCAAAGCCTATTTGCACATTTTTTCAGCAGCATTTGGCGAAAATTTCCTTTAAATTTAAGCTTTTAGCAAGCCTAGCCAACAATTCACCGCCCTGCTTACTTCGCCTTTAATTCGCGAATCGCGCGCCACGTCTCAGTTTGACGCCAATCCTTAGCCTCTAATTGCAAATCCCAAAGCGCAATACCGACGCCCAATTGTTTTACTTCTTTCAGGTGATCGAGCACCTTAGAACCAGCGCCGCCTTCACCCCAGTTGTCGAGCCAAGTTGGCATTCCCATCACAATTTGATCAGCGCGATAGCCGGCTTTGATACCATATTGCAACTGCCAGCTGTACTTGAACATCGCCGCACCATTTTCACAGACAGTCCCACCCTCAGGAGTGAAACTGGCGGTACTTCCCTCGTATAAGTCTTGATAGCCCATGCTATGGATCGCATCGACCTTACCTCGCCAATCTGCCCACCACGACATATTGGGGGCATTCGTGCAGGGACTATGAAAACTATCGATCGTCAAGAGTTTGCCACGCTTCTTCAATTCTTTAGAAAGACCCGCAACGAAACGTGAATATGCTTGGCGATCGCGATCTAACGATCCTTCACCCTCGAGATCCAAGTCTATGCCATCTAAGTTGTACTTCTGCATTTCTTGCAATAGTGCGCTAGAAAATGGCTTCGCTTGATCAGCAAAGGCTCGACGCGCCAACTCCCAATCCCATTTCTTCAAGACTTGGGAATTGTTATATACAGTCAGCACGACTTGAATTCCCCTTTGTTTGGCCCAAGCGACAACAGCTCTTACCTGAGCCTCTGTCACTAAATTGCCTTGCTCATCGATAGGCGCAAAAACCAAAGATTTACCATCGACCGAAGGATTCCAAAATTGCAGACCAATTCGCGTCAATCCCTTCGCGATCTCAGGATTTGAGTCTAAGGCACGCATCGAGCTATCGATTCCATACGCAGGAATCCAGCCGATCACCTGAATGTTGGGCGTCTTCTTGTCCGCAGCAAAGCTAATTGGCGCGGAAAGGAACGAAAACAAATACAGACTAAGAATAAGAGAAAGTATGCGCATGATGCCTATTTTTTTCGCAAATAAAAACTGCATTGTTAAACGAGTTCAGGAAAGCTGCAATTGGTATTTTACTGGTATTCACATATTCAACACAAAAGAGAGCAAGGTCTCCACATAGTGGTATTAAACCGTTCAATAAGCGGATCAGGCGAATAGTTGCCTTTTAGGCATTATTCAGACAACTTGAATCACAAAACTTGGGTCAAAACACGATGAGATTCGGTGTTTTTTTGCAAGATCGCCATCGCATCGTATAATCTCGCCCTAAACACCCTCTATTACCCATTGGATTTTTGCAGGATTCCCCTTGTCTGCCACAGCAAACCAAAACACTATCAACCAATTGATCGCCCCAGACATGGTCGCCGTCAATCAGGTTATCCGCGAACAACTTCACTCCGACGTTGCTTTAGTCAGTCAGATTTCTGAGTACATCATCAATGCGGGTGGCAAGCGCATTCGCCCAGTTTTGGTCCTATTGATGGCCAATGCCTATGCGTATCAAGGCAAACATCACTACGATTTGGCTGCGATTGTTGAATTCATCCATACGGCGACCTTGCTGCACGATGATGTGGTCGATGAGTCGTCGATGCGCCGTGGCCGCCAAACAGCGAATGCTTTGTTCGGAAACGCAGCGTCGGTCTTGGTCGGAGACTTTCTCTACTCACGTGCATTTCAAATGATGGTGAATATCGATAGCATGCAGGTGATGCGTATTTTGGCTGATGCGACCAATGTCATCGCTGAAGGCGAAGTGCTACAGTTATTGAACATGCACGACCCCGATGTGACAGAAGAGCGCTATCTCGAAGTGATTCGCTGCAAAACTGCAAAATTGTTCGAAGCAGCTGCTGAAATCGGCGCCTTAATTAGCGGTGCAACAGCCGAACAGATCGCGGCGGCGGGTGAGTATGGTCGTTCCCTCGGCACTGCCTTCCAACTCATCGACGACGTGCTTGATTACTCGGGCAAGGCAGAAGAGATTGGTAAGAACGTCGGCGATGATCTGCGTGAAGGCAAACCGACCCTACCCCTCATTTATTTGATGAAGAACGGTACCGAAGAGGAACGTGCTTTGGTTAAAGCCTGTATCGAAGAAGGCGATGAGTCTAAGTTTGACGCAATCTTGGCGGCAATTACTCAATCGGGCGCTTTGGATTACACCAAAACGCAGGCTGATCAAGCTGCGGAACGCGCCTCGCAGGCGATTGCGCTATTACCCGATAACGATTACAAGAAGGCTCTGCAAGACTTGGCGTTCTTGGCAGTCAATCGAAATCATTGATCTAAACAAAACAGCCGTCGCCTGAACCAGAGCACACACTGGCTAACGGCGACGTTTTGCTTATTAAGCATAGAACAGCTTAAGCCGACTAAATTACAACAAACGACGTTTGCCTTTTTCTTCCTTGGCAGGCCAGCTAGCAACGCTGCGCCAAGGGCTAATCATGTCGTCTCAAGCTCGGCGGGAGACAACTGAAGCGATCTCGGGTCGACGCTATCCTCCACAAGTCTCTCTCCTAAATTCAAGCAATTAGCTGCATATCCGCCCTGAAACTCCAGAAAATCAGACTCCCTGAGGCTGTGCCGAAATTGTAATAGATGGTTAAAGAGCATCTTCGACTTATCTATTAAGCAAAATTAGAAGTATCATAATCACTTCAAAAACAATGACTAGGGAACCAATCTTCAACAGCTGCCTTAGATAGATCCCTGTTTACAAAAGTCTTACTTCGCTGCATTATCACAAAGCAATCAACGATTCCCTTTTTTACCTCGCAAAAAACACTATGTCTGCTGCCCCACCCACTGCCACTAGTAACTTACCTGCCTCGGGCTTGGCGCGTGCCCTGGCCCAAGCGAATTTGGTTACCAGTGCGCAAATCGAGACTGCGCAGAAGAAAAGTCAGCTTGATAAAAGCCCGTTCCTTGATGCACTGATACAAGGCGGGGCAATTAGCACCCGCGATCTGGCAAGTTTTTGCTCGGAGACCTTCGGTTATCCGCAAATTGACTTAAGTCTTTTTGAAGAATCACTGCTCCCAGAGAAAGTGATCGACGTAAAGATGATGCAATCACAGCGTGTGGTTGCACTATCGAAGAAAGGCAATAAAGTTGCCATTGGGATTTCTGATCCGACCAACACGGTCGCGATCGATCAGATCAAATTTCAAACTGGCCTGAGTGTTGACATCGTCATCGTGCAACATGACGTGCTTCTCAAGTTAGTTGATAAACTCAGTAAGACTTCTGAACAGTCCATCACGGATCTTGCGACTGATGATTACGAACTAGAGTTTAGCGAAGAAGACATGAACTCTGGTGTTGCTGACACACAAGCAGCTGCCGAGATCGACGATGCGCCAGTCGTTAAGTTCCTGCAAAAAATGTTGATCGACGCCATTAATATGGGCGCATCCGACTTACATTTCGAACCTTTTGAAAAGTTTTACCGCATTCGTTTCCGCGTCGACGGCGAATTGCGTGAGATTGCTCAACCGCCACTGGCGATCAAAGACAAATTGGTATCGCGCATCAAGGTTATCTCAAAACTGGATATCTCTGAAAAACGGGTGCCACAAGACGGCCGTATGAAGCTGGTACTTTCACCGACAAAAGCGATTGATTTTCGTGTGAGCACCTTACCGACTTTGTTTGGCGAAAAAATCGTTATGCGTATTTTGGACGGTTCACAAGCGCAAATGGGTATTGATGCCCTAGGCTATGATCCGGACCAAAAAGAGATCTTGATGGACGCAATTCATCGTCCTTATGGCATGGTGCTGGTGACTGGACCAACTGGTTCAGGTAAAACCGTTTCGCTATATACCTGCCTCAACGTCATTAACAAGCCAGGCATCAATATTTCGACGGCCGAAGATCCGGCTGAGATTAACTTGCCGGGTGTAAACCAGGTTAACGTCAACGATAAAGCGGGCTTAACTTTCCCAGTAGCTCTCAAAGCTTTCTTGCGTCAAGATCCTGACATCATCATGGTCGGTGAGATTCGTGACCTAGAAACAGCGGATATCGCCATCAAGGCTGCGCAAACAGGTCATATGGTGTTCTCCACATTGCATACCAATGATGCGCCTTCGACACTGACACGTTTGATGAACATGGGCGTGGCACCGTTCAATATTGCGTCCTCGGTCATTCTTATCACCGCACAACGTTTGACTCGTCGTTTATGTACTTGCAAGAAACCAGTGGAAATTCTGGATGAAGTCTTATTACAGGCCGGATTTCTTGACGAAGAACTGGATGGCACATGGAAGCCGTATGGCCCGGTCGGTTGTGAGCGCTGCAATGGATCAGGCTACAAAGGCCGCGTAGGTATTTACCAAATCATGCCGATCACAGAGGCACTCGAAAAAATCATTTTGGCCAATGGCAGCGCCCTCGAAATCCGTAAGCAATCAGAAGCAGATGGGGTCAAAGGACTGCGTCGCTCTGGCTTACAAAAAGTGCGTCAAGGACTTACCAGCCTCGAAGAAGTGCTCGGCTGCACAAACGAATAACAAATCAGGATCAAGTAGATGGCAACTCCGCAGAACAGACCACAGAAACCCGCGCAAATCAAAGAACTATTGTATGCGTGGGAAGGTAAGGACCGCCAAGGCAAAGCGGTACGCGGAGAGATGCGTGCCCGAGGCGAAGCCGTTGTCAACGCCAGCTTGCGTCGCCAAGGCATTATCGTCACTAAGGTCAAGAAAAAGTCATTCACCTCCGGTAAGAAAATCACTGATGCCGACATCACGATTTTCACTCGCCAGTTAGCAACTATGATGAAAGCGGGTGTGCCACTGCTGCAATCTTTTGAGATCGTCGGCAAGGGCCATGCCAATCCATCGGTCGCCAAATTGCTGATGGATATCCGCGGTGATATCGAAACTGGTACCAGTTTGAATCAAGCATTTAGAAAATATCCGCTTTACTTTGATGCGCTATTTTGTAACTTGGTTGGCGCTGGTGAACAAGCGGGTATTTTGGAAGATCTGTTAACGCGTTTAGCGATTTACAAAGAAAAAACCTTAGCGATTAAGAAAAAAATTAAATCGGCATTGACCTACCCGATTGCCATTTTGTCGATTGCGTTCATCGTTACCGCGATCATTATGATTTGGGTGGTTCCAGCATTTAAAGAGGTGTTCACTAGTTTCGGTGCAGAATTGCCGGCACCAACCCTGATTGTGATGGGCATTTCCGACTTCTTTGTGAAGAATTGGTATTTCATTTTTGGTGGGATCTTTGGATCTATCTACTTTTTCTTCCAAACGTGGAGAAGGTCTTTAGAAATGCAAAGGTTTATGGATCGGGCATTATTGCAAGCGCCGATTTTCGGCGAGGTCATCCGTAAGGCAACGATCGCGCGCTGGACGAGAACACTTGCAACCATGTTTGCGGCTGGTGTGCCTTTAGTTGAAGCCTTAGATTCTGTTGGCGGTGCTTCAGGCAATGCGGTGTATTTCGATGCCACGATTAAAATTCAAACCGAGATCACGACCGGTACGAGTCTTACGGTTGCTATGCAAAACGCCAATATCTTCCCCAGTATGGTCACGCAAATGGTTGCGATCGGTGAAGAATCCGGTGCGCTTGACGCCATGTTAGGAAAAGTTGCAGACTTTTACGAAGAAGAAGTGAATGAAGCGGTTGCAGCACTCTCAAGTTTGATGGAGCCTCTTATCATGGCCATCTTGGGTATCGTCATCGGTGGCTTGGTTGTCGCGATGTATCTGCCGATCTTCAAGCTTGGTGCGGTGGTGTAATGCTCGATTTTTACTTTGCAGCTCCCCCAGGGAATCTAACTAGTACGGTTTTCTGGGGTATCTTAGGTTTATTGTTCGGTAGCTTTCTGAATGTTGTCATTCACCGCATCCCAAAAATGATGCAAAGGGAAATCGACAACTTTATCGCCGAGGAAAGTGGCGCCAAGCCAGCGCATGCAGAACCGTACAATTTGATGGTTCCACGTTCGGCTTGTCCACACTGCGGACATCAAATTACCGCAGCAGAGAACATTCCCATTCTGAGTTATCTGTTGATCGGCGGCAAATGCAAAGCTTGTAAAGCCCCAATTTCCTCCAGATATCCTATTGTCGAGGCGATTACCGGCGTCATCACTGCCTATGTGGTTTGGCAATTTGGCAGCGGAGTCGCTGGCATCTCCGCCATCATCTTTGCCTGTCTCTTGATCGCACTTACCGGCATTGATCTCGACACACAATTACTGCCTGACTCACTGACCCTGCCCTTACTCTGGCTGGGCTTAGCGGTCAATATTCAGTTCACTTTTGTACCCCTTGAACAAGCGGTGATCGGCGCCATGGCTGGCTATCTTTCGCTGTGGTCAGTCTACTGGTTATTCAAGTTAGTAACAGGCAAAGAAGGCATGGGTTATGGCGACTTTAAGTTACTGGCCGCACTCGGTGCTTGGCTAGGCTGGCAAGCCCTACCGCAAATCATTTTGCTGTCGTCGATAGTAGGTGCTGTGGTTGGCATTGCACTCATCGTTAGCGGAAAATTGGGCAAAGGCAAACCGATTCCCTTCGGCCCTTATCTCGCAGGTGCTGGTCTGATTGCGATGATCTGGGGTAAACAGATCAACACCCTCTACTTCAATCTCTTCACGTAACATGGCAACGCAGCAGTTTAGCCTCGGCCTCACAGGTGGTATTGGCAGCGGTAAGACTACCGTCGCCAATATGTTCGCTGAATGTGGTGCGCTAATAATCGATACCGACCAAATTGCCCATCAACTTACCGCTGCTGGCGGCAAGGCAATTGCCCCTATACAGCAGCAGTTCGGGCCAGAAGTGATTGATGAGCAAGGTGCACTAGACCGAAAAAAGATGCGTCAGCTGGTGTTTAGCACGCCAAGCGCCAAACAACAACTCGAGGCAATCTTGCATCCTATGATTCGAGCTGAATGCGAACATCAAGCATTGTTCGGAGTAGGTAGCTACCCTATCTTTGTCGTCCCACTCCTAGTCGAATCTGGCGATTGGGACAAGCGTGTGAGTCGAATTTTGGTAGTCGATTGCGAAGAAGAAACTCAAATTGCCAGGGTCATGCAACGCAATGGTTTTCCGAGGGAGCAAGTCGAGATGATTATTCAGGTGCAGGCCGCTCGCGACGAACGCCTCGGCGTGGCGGATGATGTGATCAATTCTGACCAAGATTTGGCGCAGATTCGCCAGTTAGTGAATGATCTTCATCAAAAGTATCTAAAATTAGCACAGGCTGCGTAAACAATTGCACGCAATGTTTGTATTTTTCCCCAGCTTGGTTCAGAATCACGTGAAGCCGAAAAATAAGAAGAATCCGGCAACATTATTTACAGGGATTTTATTTTGATTGTTTACGAATACCCTTTCAACGAGCGTATTCGCACGTTATTGCGGTTAGAAGACCTGTTTGAAAAATTCTCGTTTTTCTTACATCAGTCAGATCCACTGCAACACCACGTCGCTATCGCCACCATCTTCGAAATGCTCGAGGTAGCAGGCCGCGCCGACCTCAAATCCGATTTACTGCAAGAATTAGATCGCCAAAAGGCAACTTTGATTGGCTTTAAATCCAATCCCAACGTACAAGCTGAAATGCTCGACCAGGTCATTAACGATGTGGAGCGTGCTAGCACAACTCTCATCGCGTCCTCGGGAAAAACTGGGCAAAACATCCGAGATAACGAATGGCTGATGAGCATTCGTGGTCGCACCATCATTCCTGGTGGTGCTTGCGAGTTCGATTTACCAAGCTACCATGCCTGGAAAAAACTGCCTGCTGAGAAGCGTTTCGCCGACATTTCTAACTGGTTTGCGCCTCTTGCTCCCCTCTTCGATGCAATCAATGTGGTGCTTCGCTTACTGCGTGAATCGGGTGGAACGACTAAAGTCATCGCCCAAGGTGGCAGTTACCAGCAGATGTTGCAAGGCAAAGTCTACCAATTGTTACGCGTGACTTTGCCACGCGAAATGGGCGCTATCCCTGAGATCTCCGCCAATAAATACATGCTATGGATCCGTATCATGTCGCAAGATGGCGATATGAAACCGAAACCATTTGAGGGCGACGTTCCATTCGACCTCACTCTCTGTAACTTCTGATTTATCGCCATGGCTACTGTTGTCGACTGTCCAACCTGTGGGACCAAAGTCACTTGGGTACCGGAAAATGCTTTCCGCCCCTTCTGTTCTGAACGCTGTAAACAAATTGATCTCGGCGCTTGGGCCGAAGAGAAATACACCATTCCCGCCGTCAATCTTCCCGAAGATCCAGATAATCCGGATCTCGATAAGCTCAACTAAGTCCTATTTTTTAGGGATGCCATGTTTGCGTAACTTCGACGCAATCATGGAATGGGAGGTATCGAGTCTGGCCGCTAGTTTGCGGCTCGACGGAAACTCTTGATATAATTTAGACAATAAAGCAGCTTCGAACTGATTAACCGACTCTTCCCAAGTTTCGGCCTCTTGAAACACCACGGCATCGGCCTGCATAGAATCTTCAGCCCAATCAAGGTCGGCCGCATCAAGCACGCGCTGATCAGCCATCGTGATCGCACGGAACACCACGTTTTGTAATTGCCGCACATTGCCCGGCCAACGATTGTTCAACATCGCCGTCGTTGCGGCTTGATTCAGGCGCGAAATTGGTTTCTGCGCTTGGGTGCAGGCACGCTCGATGAAATGTCGAGCCAATAGCAAAATATCGTCGGAACGCTCGCGCAATGGTGGCATTTCCAGATGCAGAACGTTCAAGCGATAAAACAAATCCTCGCGAAAACTTCCTTCTTGCACCATCTTGCGGAGATTGCGATGGGTCGCACTAATGATGCGGACATCAACTTGAATCTCTTTGTCACCACCGATACGACGGAACTTGCCGTCATTTAAGAAGCGCAAGAGCTTGGCTTGCAAGTACAAGGACATCTCGCCGACTTCGTCCAAAAATACCGTGCCGCCATCGGCCATCTCGAACAGGCCTGGCTTACCACCGCGATTAGCACCCGTGAAAGCGCCCGCCATATAACCAAACAATTCGCTCTCAGCCAAACTCTCAGGCAAGGCAGCGCAATTGAGTTCCAAGAACGGCGCATTGCGACGCGCACTGACGCCGTGGCAAGCTTGAGCCAAGAGTTCCTTGCCTGTGCCCGTCTCACCCGTAATCAGCAAAGGCGCGTCGACCACAGCGACACGCGCGGCGCGTTTTTTCAAGACACGAATTTGTTCAGATTCACCTATGATCGCTTCAAAACCACCGACTTCAGCATGGGAAATCGCATGCAGGCGTTCGCCGATACGCTTAGGTGCCGTTAATGTGAGTAGCGCGCCTACCGCTTTGCCATCATTGCTGGTACCGGCTGCCGACAAAGGCTCGAATACGGGAGTGACGTCCATCATGAAAGGTTCGCCGTTCAACAAAACCTCACGCGTCGGCGCGCAAAATTCATTCGCAATCAACTCATGCTGCACCGTATGGTCTTGTAAAACTTGGTACAGAGACTTCTGACACAGTTCTTTCTCAGTGCAACGCGCTACTTCGGCTGCCGCTGCATTCGCGATCACGATGCGCCCTAGGGCGTCAATCGCAATCACTGGATCTTCCATCACTGCCATGATGGTATCGAGGTTCAAACTACGACGCATACCCGGCAAAATATCGACCACCTCAATCGTGCCCACGCCAGGCACTTGATCGCAATCCGCTTGCAACGCAGGCAGCATCGTTTGCTTGAGTTCGGGAATATCAATATAAATATTGGGCGGATCAACCTCCACCGCTTGCACGTTTAAGCCTTGACGTGCCAATACCGCCAGAATCTCGTGCGCGATACCGACGCGATCTTCAAAGGGAATATTGACACGCATTGTTTTCTCTCGGGTGCAGGTTCAATTCAAGCTGACAGCGGACTCGGCTTATACAGCGATAGGACGGTTCACGCGCCCATAACGGTCCATGTACAAACCGTCGGTAGCGATCGCTGGCTTCTTGCCGGAAATTAAATCCGCTAAGAATTGGCCAGAACCGCAAGCCATAGTCCAACCGAGTGTGCCGTGTCCCGTGTTCAAGAACAAATTACGATACGGTGTCGGCCCAATCACTGGCGTGCCGTCTGGTGTCATCGGGCGCAAGCCAGTCCAGAATTCAGCTTTATTGACATCGCCACCTTGTGGGAATAAATCCGTCACGGAATGTACTAAAGTCTTGCGACGTGATTCGCGCAAACGCAAATCGTAGCCGGTGATTTCTGCAGTACCACCAACACGAATACGATCGCCTAGACGTGTAATCGCCACCTTGTAAGTTTCATCCATCACCGTTGATTCGGGCGCACCTGTGGCGTCGGTGATTGGCACGGTGATCGAATAACCTTTGATTGGATACACAGGAATCTTAATGCCCAATTCACGCAACAGAATTGGTGAATAACTACCGAGCGCCAAGACAAATTGATCAGCTGTAAAACTGCCTTTCGACGTTTGCACGCTCTTGACTTGATCACCTTCAGCGATCACGCGTTCGATACTAACGCCATATTCAAACTTCACGCCCAAGCCTTCAGCCAGTTTCGCTAAGTTCTGTGTGAATTTGAAGCAGTCACCTGTTTCATCACCAGGTAAGCGCAAAGCACCGACGAATTTTTCACGCACGTTTTTCAGTGCTGGTTCAACACGTAAGCACTCATCACCGCTCAAGCTTTCGTATGGCACACCATAGCGTTTCAAAATGTCGATATCGGCTTGTGATGCATCGAGTTGTTTCTGGTTGCGGAACAATTGCAATGTCCCTTGTGTACGCTCGTCATAAGAGATGCCAGTATCTTCACGCAACTGCTGCAATACATCGCGGCTATATTGCGCCATACGTAGCATACGACCTTTGTTAATCTCGTAGCGTTTGGTTGTGCAGTTCATCAGCATTTGAAACACCCAACGCCACATAGCAGGATCCGTGCTCGGACGAATCGCTAATGGACTGTGCTCCATCATCAACCATTTGATCGCTTTCATTGGCACACCTGGGCCCGCCCACGGTGCGGAATAGCCAGGAGACACCTCGCCCGCATTGGCAAAACTTGTTTCCAAAGCTGCACCTGCTTGGCGCTCGATCACAGTCACTTCATGTCCCGCTTTGGCTAAGTAATAAGCGGTCGCTGTGCCGATAACACCGGCGCCTAAGATCACGATTTTCATATAAGTAATTCCGTAAAGTTGATTGTCTTGTATTCGAATGAGGTAGTGAGGTAGTGAGGCAGTTATGCGTCGATGTAATGGCGCTGATAACGTGGGCCTAAGCTCGTCAAAATTTCGTAACCGATGGTGCCGGCCTGTTTCGCAACTTGATCCACCGTGTTGTCTGGGCAGATCAAATCGACCAATGCGCCAGGGTATAAGAGATGCGGGTCAACATGGCTCACGTTCAAGGTGATGGTATCCATTGAGACATTGCCGACCATCGGCACTTCATTGCCAGCGATGTGCGCCACGCCGCAATTACTCAAGCTGCGTAACCAACCATCGGCATAACCGACGGACACGGTCGCAATACGTGAGGGCTGGGTCGCGCGCCAAGTCTTGCTATAGCCTACGCTCGCACCCATAGGAATTTCACGCGTTTGGATAATCCGACCTTGTAACTGCACAACCGATTTCATCGGGCTCTCTTGTCCAGCGACAGGCGCTACACCGTACAAAGCCGCACCTGGACGCGCCAAATCAAAGTGATAATCTGGGCCGAGGAAAATACCGGAAGAATTAGAGAAACTCGCTTGTAAACCCACATACTGTTGACGCAGCGTTTTCAAGAGGTTTTGGAAGGCTTGCAACTGCATCGCGTTCATCGGATCTAATTGATCTTCAGCGCAGGCTAAATGACTCATTACAAAGGTGAGGTCGATCCCATCCGTGATACTGAAATCACGCAACCACGCCATCACTTCCGCTTGTGACAAACCCATGCGCGCCATACCGGTGTCGATTTGAATGATGGCGGGCAATGCTTGATTGCGCTCTTGCGCAAGTTTGCGCCAAGCCGTGATTTGATCGAGGCTATTCAAGACTGGAGTGCAGCCATACTCGATAAACTCGGCTTCATAGCCGACGGGCGAGCCATGCATGACGTAGATATTGGTATCGCGCGGGATATGCGCACGCAGGCTAATTGCTTCTTCGAGCTGAGCCACGAACAAATGACGACAACCTTCGGCCACCAAGGCTTTCGATACGGGAATGGCGCCCAGTCCATAAGCATCGGCCTTCACCGCCGCACCACATTGCGCGCTACCTAAACGGTTTTGCAAATAACGATAATTTGCCCGCAATGCCTTTAAGTCTATCGTGAGAAGCGCACCCGCGCGCCCGGCTTCTTGTTGCATGTTAACCTCGAAAAATCTAGAACTGCTGTGGGTATAGCAAATGCCATGCCAAACAGCGAAAATGCGGTGCAAGGGGCTAAATCAAGGACTTAGCCATCGATCGTGGCATTCTAACAGAATAGACTGTATCGAAATAAATACAAGAAGGAAGAAGAGAGAACTAGAAAATAAAATTCTCTCTATGACAAAGCAGAAAAAATCGTTTATGTATTAAAAACAATACGATGTATTAAATTAAATACATAAATCATGGTCGTCGATGAGAGGAACTACCCGCCCCACAAATCGCCATTCGGATTCGTACGCGGCGCTGTCAAGCCGAAATGCTCGTATGCGCTAGCGGTGGCAATCCGTCCACGTGGTGTTCTTTGCAGATAACCTTGCTGAATCAAATAGGGTTCCAGCACATCTTCTATCGTGTCGCGCTCTTCACCGATAGCAGCAGCGACGTTATCCAAACCCACTGGACCGCCACCAAATTTAAACAAGATCGCTTCGAGTAGTTTTCTATCCATCAAATCGAAACCAACCGCATCCACATCGAGCATCTTCAAAGCCGCGTCGGCGGCTGCTTTTGTAATTTCACCATTACCTTTGACTTGAGCATAATCGCGCACACGGCGCAGAAGGCGGTTGGCGATCCGCGGCGTACCGCGCGCACGCTTGGCAATTTCAAAAGCGCCATCATCTTTAATCGGCACTTCCAACAACGAGGCCGACCGCGTGACAATGCGCGCTAACTCTTCTGAAGTATAAAACTCCAAACGCGCCACGATACCGAAGCGATCACGTAAAGGATTGGTCAGCATCCCCGCCCGCGTGGTCGCGCCCACCAAAGTAAAAGGCTGCAAATCGAGCTTCACCGAACGAGCAGCCGGGCCTTCACCAATCATGATATCGATTTGATAGTCTTCTAAGGCTGGGTACAGAATCTCTTCCACCACAGGCGACAAGCGATGAATTTCATCGATAAACAGAACATCGTTGGCTTCCAAATTCGTCAGCAAAGCAGCTAAGTCGCCAGCACGCTCCAACACTGGCCCCGAAGTCTGGCGCAAATTCACACCCATTTCACGCGCGATGATATGCGCCAAAGTCGTCTTACCCAAACCTGGTGGGCCGAACAGCAACGTATGATCAAGCGCTTCTTTACGCTGACGCGCAGCACCAATAAAGATCTCGAGCTGATCACGAATCTTCTCTTGTCCCACATACTCGTCGAGCTGCTTAGGACGCAAAGCACGCTCTATCGCCTCTTCATTTGGCGATGAAGGCGTGGCCGCGATGATGCGCGTATCAACGAGTTGCGAGGTGAGGTTATCGGTTTGTATGCTCATATTCGTATAGCTTCTAACTGTGCGGTACGCACATGAATAAAATTGGAGGATGTGCTAGTCTGCTAGCTGAACTTCGCATGGTACGCCTCCTTTAAACACCACTGTAACCATTGCGTCCGACCATTCCGAAAGCGAAAACTCAACAGCGAACTCCTGAGGTTCATAAACTGTGAACCCATCGCATATTAGCTTTCCACCAGACTGCACAAATTCCAGAGCTTGTGCATCTTGCGCTAAAAATTCCTCAGCTACAGAAATTACTTGGCCACCTTCGCGTAACAATCGACGCGCCATCTCAAGTGATTGCGGAAATGGGCAGTCTTTGCTACCTTCTACGGTTACGCTTAGCTCACCTTCTTTTGAAGATGAATACCACATGCCTTTGCCCGCACGTTTAAGAATGCCGATCTCAGGATCTATAAATTCAGGGGTACGCCAGAATTTGAACATAGCGGTTTTTCGTCTTTAGCTCTTTGATAAAGCCTTTAGAGCCGCTTTAATACCATCCGAAACGCCAGAGCCAGCAGGCACCAGTTTCAATGCGGCCAATGCTTCTTTGTCTGAATAACCCAAGGCCAGCAAGGCATTCAAAATATCGGAACTATGGTCACCCGCAATCGCAGCCGCGCCAGCCGCTCCCAAATCTGCCCCGAGCTTACCTTTCAACTCTAATAGCAAACGTTCGGCCGTCTTCTTACCAATGCCAGGCACCCGCGTTAAACGCCCTGCCTCTTGCAAAGTAATCGCCTGCGCCAAATCGGCCACTGACATCCCAGACAAAATCGACAAAGCGGTACGCGCCCCAACACCGCTAATCTTAATCAACTGCCGAAACGTGGCCCGTTCTTCTGCTGCACCAAAGCCAAACAAGACATGCGCATCTTCGCGGATTGCCAAATGCGTCAATAAAGCCACCTTTTCACCCAAAGCAGGCAAGTTATAAAAAGTACTCATCGGCACATCGATCTCATAGCCAACGCCTTGGCAATCAACCATGATTTGAGGGGGATTCTTTTCAATTAAGGTTCCGGCGATACGACCTATCATGCTGGGCTTTCATACTGTATAAATAAGCAGTAATAGTAAACTATTCTTGGGGGGTTGTGGGGAGCTTGTGGGTGGTTTGTCTTGCGAACCACATTCGCGATTATTGAACGACTACTATTACCCTGTCGCTAAGCGTTAGGCTCCCGGTCCCGCATGTACAGTGCTCAGAGAAGCAAAAACTTAGATTGTTGAGAAATTTTATAGTTTAGAAAATTATGGCTCTTGCGGAAAATTGAAAAGTTACTAGGTCGGGTGTGGCCCGACAGTCTTTACCTTTTTTGCTTCGCCAAAAAAGGTAACCCAAAAAAGGCGACCGCACTAAATCGCCCTTCGGGTGCCCAATGCTGCACAACGAAAAATGGGAAAGTGTTGGAACTCGCCTTCGGCTCAAACAGCAACACTTTCTTTTTCCATTTTCTTTTGCGCATCATTGGCGATTTAGAAGCGGAACGGCGAAACCCACCGCTCAACCTCAGGCCGTTGAAATACGCTTAACCTTAGCTACTTTCTTTCGCAATTTCATTTGCTCACGGTCTTTGAGTCTGCATGTTTTGAATTACCCGCGTCTGGCACTGCCATTTGTGTTGGACAGAAAATGGATCAAGAAAGCTTTGCTGTCTGAGCGAAGCGAGTTTCAAAGCTTTCCCATTTTTTGTCCTGCACAAATGGGAACCCGAAGGGCAGTGACAGTTGCGTCGCCTTTCTTTGCTTACTTTCTTTGGCGAAGCAAAGAAAGTGAGTGGCTGCCGGGCCACACCCGGCCAGCGAACGATGGAAACGGATAAACGACATTAAGCATACAGGGAAAGACACTGGATTCCTGCCTTCGCAGGAATGACAACCTAGACAAACTCATCAAATACGAATTTCCTATCGAATCTTGAAGGTCGTTGCTTTTGACTTCCCCCACTGCTGATTCGCGCAATTGGGAAACTGAAGGCCATCGGCAGCATGGTCGCCTTTCTTTGCTGGAGCCAAGAAAGGAAGCGTCTGTCGGGCCACTCCCGGCAAATCAGATCACCCAATCAACCTACCGCCCTTGACCCGCAAACCCTTCTTCGCCAACTCAGGCGCTATAGCGCCGAGGGTCTTCAAAGTATCTCCACTATGCGCATGACAAATCGCCACGCCCAAGGCGTCGGCCGCATCGGAGCTGGGTGTTCCAGATAGCGACAACAATCGCTGCACCATATCCTGCACTTGTTCTTTTTTTGCTTTACCGTGGCCGACTACCCCCTGCTTCACTTGCAGCGCCGTGTATTCAGCAACAAGGAGTTCTGCCTGCACCAAGGCGCAGATCGCCGCGCCGCGGGCTTGACCAAGTAAGAGCGTAGATTGTGGATTAACGTTGACAAACACCTTCTCAATCGCGGCGCAATCGGGTTGGTAGGTTTGGATGATTTCTGTGACACCCAAGAGTATGGTTTTTAAGCGTTCCGGCAGTGAGCCTTCTACCGTTTTGATGGTGCCGGAAGCAATATAACTGAGCTTACTTCCCTGCTTATAGATGACACCGAAACCTGTGGTGCGTAAGCCGGGATCGATGCCTAGGATTTTCATGGGTGTTTGCTGTTGATGAATGTATCGTTAGCAAATTATACGCAGATCCGATGCTTTCGCGTATGGGTTCGTGGGCAGGAGTTGCGGTTATCGTTACTCGACGAAAGCCACTGGGTTCCTGTCTTCGCAGGAACGACGGTAAGGAGTTTACTGTTGCTCAAGAGTTTGAAAGAAATCGAAGCCTGCCACTCCAGAAAAGCCACCGCAGCTTATTAACTGTCGCTCCTGCGAAGGCAGGAGCCCAGTGGCGTTCGTGTTAGAACTTCGGAGAGTCAGCACAAGATCGTTTTGGACTGTGGGAGAATTCAAATCACTTCAATGAGAAAGTTCTATTCAAGTTAAGAGTACTCCCAGCTCCCCCTCTTTACGAGGAACTTAGGACTCCAAGTATAGGTTTTTGTCGACGGCCAATGTTGTTGCTCGACGAAAGCCACTGGGTTCCTGCCTTCGCAGGAACGACGGTAAGGAGTTTACTGTTGCTCAAAAGTTTGAAAGAAATCGAAGCCTGCCACCCCAGAAAAGCCACCGCAGCTTATTAACTGTCGCTCCTGCGAAGGCAGGAGCCCAGTGGCGTTCAACTCAGAACCGCGAAGACTCAGTAAGCGATCAAACTAAACGATCGAAGGATACAAATCATTCCAATACGGATTCGTCTCCTCAATCAAGCGAATCTTCCACTCACGCTTCCACTTTTTAATTTGCTTCTCACGGATGATGGCACTTTCTATCGAATCGCAGCCCTCAAACCAAACAAGTTTGTCCACGCCATACTTTTCAGTAAAGCTTGGTACAAACTTGTTTTTGTGTTGGTAGATTCGCTGAATTAAATCGCTGGTTACACCAATATACAATGTGCCATTGCGATCACTAGCGAGAATATAGACGAACGCCATAAACTGAATGACGTTCTATGATTCAATTAGTGACGGAAGTGACGCACACCTGTGTACAACATCACGACGCCACGCTCATCCGCTGCATCAATTACTTCTTGATCACGCATAGAACCACCTGGGTGGATTACACATGTCGCGCCAGCATCGACTACGACATCCAAACCATCGCGGAATGGGAAGAATGCATCAGACGCTACTGCAGAGCCTTGCAAACTCAAACCCGCATTTTGTGCTTTGATGGAAGCGATACGTGCGGAGTCGATACGACTCATTTGGCCAGCACCTACACCTAAAGTCATGCCATTACCGCAGAACACGATCGCATTAGATTTCACGTATTTAGCGACGCGCCATGCGAACATTAAGTCGGCCATTTGTTGTGGTGTTGGTTGCAATTTACTGACCACGCGTACATCGGCTGGCAATACGTTTTTCGCATCTGGCGCTTGCACTAACAAACCACCGCCTACACGTTTCACGTCATATTGATTGACGCCCGCGCCCAACGGAATTTCCAACAAACGTACGTTTTGTTTTGCTGCGAAAATTTGTTTCGCTTCTGCTGTGAATGAAGGAGCGATCAACACTTCGACAAATTGTTTCGCTACTGCTTCAGCCGCTGCGCCATCACATACCGTATTGAAAGCGATGATGCCACCAAACGCGGATGTTGGATCTGTTTGCAATGCCTTGCTGTAGGCTTCTAATGCTGTCGCGCCAATTGCCACGCCACATGGGTTCGCATGCTTCACGATCACGCATGCACCCGTATCGAAAGACTTAACGCATTCCCATGCCGCATCTGCATCGGCGATGTTGTTGTAGGAGAGTTCTTTACCTTGCAACTGTGTGTAGTTCGCCAATGCGCCTGCGACAGGCACTAAGTCGCGGTAGAAAGAAGCACTTTGATGCGGATTTTCACCGTAACGCATTTCTTGGACTTTTTCGAAATGCATATTCAAAGTTTGTGGATAAGCGCTGCGTGTTGCGTGCGCTTTATCTTCGCCCAAACTGGTCAAATAGTTAGTGATGGCGCCATCGTATTGCGCAGTGTGCGCAAATACTTTTTTCGCCAACATAAACTTCGTGTCATATGACACTACGTTATTGCCGGACTTCATTTCAGCCAATACAGTAGCGTAATCGCTAGGATCGCAAATCACGACCACGTCTTTGTGATTTTTTGCAGAAGAGCGCAACATCGTTGGGCCACCGATATCGATATTTTCAATCGCATCTTCCAAAGAACATTCTGCTTTGGCGACAGTCGCTTGGAATGGGTACAAGTTCACGACCACCATATCGATGGTTGGGATGCCGTATTTTTCCAGAGCTGCTTGGTGTTCAGGAAAATCGCGACGCGCCAAGATACCGCCATGTACTTTTGGGTGCAAAGTTTTTACACGACCATCAAGCATCTCTGGGAAACCAGTGTAATCGGCAACTTCGGTCACGGCTAAACCATTGTCAGCCAACAATTTTGCGGTGCCACCAGTTGATAAAATTTTGACGCCCATGCCAGCCAATTCACGCGCAAATTCGAGTACGCCAGTTTTGTCTGAAACGGAAATGAGAGCTTGTTTGATCATAATAATTGTAAAAAGGAAGGATTAAAGAAGACCGTGTTGCTGCAACTTCTTGCGCAAGGTATTGCGATTAATACCGAGCATATCTGCAGCTTGAGATTGATTGCTATCAGTGCGCGTCATGACCATTTCTAACATCGGTTTTTCAACCGCCAAGACGACCATATCGTAAATATTGGAAGCAGGTTGTTCGCCCAAATCACGGAAATACTTTTCGAGATTTTTGTGAACTGCTTCTTGGATGCTTTCTTTGCTCATACTAAATTTTCTTTTTATTGATGAAATCTATAGTGAATAGAATTTCTGGATTTAACTAAAACGATCTAAATCTATTTGATACTGCACTTTTATTTGAAGACTAACCTGCAGCTTAGGCTGCCATCCTAGTCTCAGAGGGGCGGTATTGTAACCGTTCTGTCGGTCGACTATCAAAAAACATGTTGACCGCTGCCAATTGCTCCTCACAGCTTTCAATTTTGTTCATACGCTGTCGGAACTCTTCGCCATCGATCAAATCTTCGACATACCAACCGATATGTTTGCGTGCCGTTCGTACTCCCATGAACTCGCCGTAAAAAGCGTAATGTTCACGCAGATGGCGGTCTAGCAGCACTTTGACTTCTGAGACCAATGGTGGCGGTAGATGTTGGCCGGTCTTGAGAAAATGTTCGACCTCGCGAAATATCCAGGGTCGGCCTTGTGCTGCGCGGCCGATCATGATGGCATCTGCGCCAGTCACTTCTAATACATACTTCGCTTTTTCTGGAGTAGTGATATCACCATTCGCCACCACAGGAATGCCGGCTTGCGCCTTCACTGCTGCAATGGTGTCGTATTCGGCTGCGCCTTTGTAGCCATCGGCACGAGTACGGCCATGTAAAGTCAACATCGCGATCCCAGCAGACTCTGCAATGCGCGCAATACGCAAAGCATTTTTGTTTTCTCTATCCCAGCCAGTGCGGAATTTTAAAGTGACCGGTACATCAACCGCTGCCACCACAGCATCGAGAATCTGCGCGACCAATTTCTCGTCTTGCAATAAAGCTGAGCCACACCATGCATTGCATACTTTTTTGACTGGGCAGCCCATATTAATGTCAATAATTTGCGCGCCTTTATCGACATTAAACTTCGCGCAATCAGCTAACATTTGTGGATCGGCACCGGCGATCTGTACGGCTTTCGGCTCCATCTCACCTTCGTGATTAGTGCGGCGTGAGGACTTTTCTGTCTCCCATAATTTCGGATTCGAGGCTGCCATTTCGGATACCGCGTAACCTGCACCCAAGTCTTTGCACAACTGACGGAATGGCCTATCCGTCACCCCTGCCATAGGCGCGACGAAAATATTATTCCTGAGCTGATAAGAACCTATCTGCACGATGCTTGACCTTGGGGGATGTAAGAAGAATTTCGAAGAAGCGCTATTCTACCTGAAAAGCTGCCTAAATAATTAGCAATCGCAGCGGTTTTCAGGAACAATATTTTTTAATTTGCAGCGGATTTTCAATAGACTTTTTTGCGAAGTGTTGTTCAATTAAAAGTTAATTTCATCTGCACAAAACAAGCTAAATGAAACGCATGCTTCAATTTAAGGACTATTAACGGTTATTGAGAGCAGAAGCGACCAAGAGTTACGAAGCACTTAACTCTTTACTGATAATTTCTTCGAGTTCGGTAAACGATGGTTGTCCAACATATCGTTTGATAATGCGACCTTGCTTATCGATTAAGAAGGTGGTTGGCGTCAATTTCACATCGCCAAATGCCATCGCCAGCTTTCCTTCCACATCAATAGCTACATGAAATGGCAAAGCGCGTGTTTCCGTAAAATTGATCACATAATTAGGTGGGTCGTAACGCATGGCGACCGCGACGAACTCAAAGCCCTTGCTATGAAATTTCTCATAGGTCCGAATCATGTCTGGCATTTCAGCAACGCAGGTTGAACACGAGGTCGCCCAGAAATTGACCAAATAAACTTTTCCGCGCAAATCTGCTGCCGCTATCTTTTCACCCTTCAAGTTAACGTAGGTTAAATCAGGGGCAGCTTGACGCCCGCCTGATGCCATGGTCCAAAACAAGGCTGCGCCAGCTAAGAGCAGCGCTACAACGATAACAATCAGGGTTTTCTTGGATGACATCATAGGTGAGTGTTCAATCAGACGTTCTAAATTCAGGCAAGCTCGCTAAACCGCCATTATACGATTTTTCCATTGTCTTTCCTCGCAAGCGAGAATTCACAGGGAAACTCGCTAGCGCGCGGAACCTTGCTTGCCAAGCCAGTCTTGGAAAGAAGCAGGTTTAGAGAACAAGAAGCCTTGCATACAGTCGCAAGAATTTTCATTCAGATAAGCGGCTTGCTCTGGCGTTTCGACACCCTCCGCCACGACTCGCAGACCAAGATGCTTCGCCATTGACAGAATCAAACGCACAATCGCAGTGTCATTGGCATCACCAGGAATGTCTTGCACGAAGCTCTTGTCGATCTTCAGTTCATACAATGGCAAACGTTTCAGATAGAACAAACTAGAATAACCAGTTCCAAAATCATCAATCGAAAAGCGAATCCCCAAGGCAGCCAACGCATTCATGCGCGAGATGGTTTCTTGCATATCATTGATGAACAATCCTTCTGTCACTTCAAAAACAAACTCTTCGCCACTCAAGTGATGCGCAGCCAAAATATCGCGCACCTTTTCAACGAAATCTTGTTGGCGGAATTGTTTTGGACTCACGTTCACAGAGACTGGAAACATCCAGCCGTGGGTGCGCAGTTGATTGACGATTTCACAGGCTTGATGCAAAACCCAGTCGCCGAGCTTCAGAATCAAACCGGAATCCTCCGCCAAAGGAATGAAGACTGCTGGCGAGACAAATTCACCATTAGTTTTGGTCCAACGCATCAATAATTCGGCACCAACGGGCGTTCCATCTTGGTCGACTTGTGCTTGCATTACCATCCGCAACTCACACAGATCGAGGGCGCGAGACAAATCTCTTTCCAGAGTAAGACGTTGCTCCACTTCGGCTTGCATCGCACCTTCAAAGAATGCAATTTGATTGCGACCGGCGCTCTTGGCTCGATACATCGCTGTATCCGATTCACGCAAAAGATCGTCAACCGTTTGCGTGGCTTTAGGTAACAAAGTAACGCCGATACTACATGCAGAACTATAAATTTGCCCTTCGATCTCGAAAGGCATTGCTAAAGCATTGCGAATTTTCTCGGCCACCGTCAAGGCGATACGGCTAGCGTTCTCCATGTTCAAATCAAGATGATCAATCAGTACGACGAACTCATCGCCACCTATGCGTGCAACGGTATCTACTTCACGAAGAATACTGGTTAAACGATTTGCGACTTCAACCAAAAGCGCATCCCCTGTAGCATGGCCACGCGCATCATTAATCGTTTTGAAGTGATCGAGATCAATAAACAGAACTGCACTAAAAATCCCTGTACGCTGAGCTGTCGCTAGCAAGATACTCAAACGGTCGCGCAATAAACGTCGATTCGGCAAGCCAGTTAATACGTCAAAGAACGCTAGTCGGTAAATATCGGATTCCGCACGCTTGCGGTCGGTAATATCACGCTCAACCGCGACGTAATGCGTACAGTGCCCATTACGGTCGATAATCGGTTGAATATCGGCTTCCAACCAAAATTCGTCTCCGCCCTTGGTATAGTTTATAAACTCAGCACGTACCGACTTTTGGCTAGCGATGGCCTCGCGAATGCGGCCCAAATCATCAGTTTGACTTGCATCTCCTTGCAGCATGCGGGGATTGAGTCCCATGGTCTCATTCAAGCTATAACCAGTCGTACGCTCAAATGCCTTATTTACGAACACAATATGTGGGCCGTCATTATTTAAATCACTATCGGTAATCATGACAATATCATTGAGATTTTCAACGGCCGCGGAAATCAATCGTAATTCTTCATTCGCCTTCTTGAGAGAGGCCTGCTCCTTTTG
>CANHZI010000060.1 GCA_947464955.1 Oxalobacteraceae bacterium | reverse complement strand
CGAAGGCGCCGGCAGCATAGACTATGCGATGAATAAATGCCCTCTCCCGCCCACGGGAGAAGGGGATCACACAAAGAAATAGAAAATGTAGGGCGGGTGAAACCCGCGCTGCGCAAATGTAAAGAGAATAATTCAGCGGAATCGAACAGATTCAAAAAAGGAATGCAATATGCAATGGGAAGTCGTTATTGGTTTTGAGACCCACGCCCAACTCAAAACGAACTCAAAAATTTTTAGTGGCTCATCGATTCAGTTTGGCGCTGAGCCGAATACCCAAGCAAGCCCGGTCGATTTAGCACTCCCTGGTGTTTTACCAGTGATGAATAAAGGCGCTGTCGAGAAGGCGATACAATTTGGCTTGGCAGTTGGCGCGACCATCGCACCAGAATCCATTTTTGCACGCAAAAATTATTTCTATCCCGATCTACCCAAAGGCTATCAAATTAGTCAGTTTGAAATTCCGGTGGTACAAGGCGGTAGCGTGACATGCGTGGTTGAAAAAGATGGCAAGTCCGAAGTTAAAGTGATTGAGCTGACACGCGCGCACCTTGAAGAAGATGCAGGCAAATCGCTGCACGAAGATTATCAAGGCATGACGGGCATCGATCTCAATCGCGCTGGCACACCTTTGCTTGAAATCGTCACAGAACCCGTTATGCGCAGCGCAGCGGAAGCTGTTGCCTACGCCAAAGCTCTGCACTCCTTAGTGGTATGGCTAGATATCTGTGACGGCAATATGCAGGAAGGCTCATTCCGTTGCGACGCCAACGTCTCAGTACGCCCGGTTGGCCAAAAGGAATTTGGCACGCGTTGCGAGATCAAGAATCTGAATTCCTTCCGCTTCTTGGAAGAAGCGATCAATATCGAAGTGCGTCGTCAAATCGAATTAATCGAAGATGGTGGCACAGTCGTACAAGAAACGCGTTTATACGACCCCGATCGTAAAGAGACGCGCTCCATGCGGAGCAAAGAAGACTCACAAGATTATCGCTATTTCCCTGATCCAGATTTGCCGCCACTCAGAATTAGCCGCGAATGGGTAGAACAGGTACGCAGCACCATGCCAGAATTGCCTACCGCGATGCGTACACGCTTCACAGAGCAGTTTGGCTTATCTGATTACGATGCAATGATCGTCACGCAATCGAAAGCGATGGCAACGTATTTCGAAGCAGCGCTGGCAGCAAGCCCAGCAGGCGATCAAGCAACGCAAGCGGCACAGGCAAAGCAAATCGCCAACTGGCTGATGGGTGATGTCTCTTCCACCCTCAATCGTGAAGGTATCGAGATAACACAAATACCGGTGACAGCGGCGCAATTGGCACTGCTTCTGCAACGCATTACCGACGGCACGATTTCCAACAAGATTGCGAAGGAAGTGTTTGCAGCCATGTGGCAAGCACCAAGTACCGACGATAACTTAGCGGATAACGTCATCGACGCCAAAGGTTTGAAACAAATCTCCGATGTCAGCGCGCTTGAGAAAATTATCGATGAAGTGATGGCCGCAAACCAGCAATCGGTTGACGCTTTCCGCGCGGGCAATGAGAAGGCATTCAATGCTTTGGTTGGTCAGGCAATGAAGGCGACTAAAGGCAAAGGCAATCCAGCGCAGGTGAATGAATTGCTGCGCAAAAAATTGACTTCATAGACTCTCGACGTAAGCTCGACAACAAGCCCAAGCCACTTAAGTCGCTTGGGCTTTTTTACGATCTCAGGTCGATGATGTTTCGCGTAGACACATGTCGGTAAGATCCAGCGCCTCAACTGGCAATCCATCACACCAACGATGCCAAATCTCGCGAAATGCGATTTCCATGTATCGCGCGATTTGCTTCGCATTGCTCGCGAGTTGTGCATGAATTTTCTGCCTCAAGCTCGCTCTTAATTGTGCCAGTGATTCTAGTTGGGTCGCGAAGTGAAGGGCACGGTTCACAAACGCATCTTCATTTTCAGCAACCCATTCAGGTAATCCGTGGCGCTCAAGGATTGCATTACCGTTACACCACATGCGATTATTGCCGCGCAAGCTCAAAGTTGGCACGCCCATCTGCAATGCAATACTGGTAATCGTGCTGCCCGCCCAAGGGAAAGCGTCGAGAATGAAATCAACTTTCTGGTGCAAAGTTAAATAGTGCGGCTCAGGATAACTATCGTGAAATTCCAAGCGATCTTCATGAATACCGTGTTCCGCAAATAGCGCAATCAAACGCCGACGCGCCTCACGATCACTCATATTCGCCAGAACCATGCGAGACCTTGGCACTGCAAGCATCACCCTCGCCCACAGTGCTACAACTCTTGCACCAATTTTCTCCGGCCGATTGAAACTGCCAAAACTAAGATATCCATTTTGAAGCGCTGGCAATTTACCAACCTCGGGGAGATTTTTCTTGATTTCAAAAGCGATAGCAACTGGAATACGCAAAAATTTTTCGGTCCAGTATTGATCGTACGAGCCTACTGGGGATGAATAACGATCAGTTAAGGAGTAATCCATTGCCTTTAATCCCGTGGTGCAGGGATAGCCGATCCAACACATCTGGATCGGCGCAGGCTTCTGGGCAATCACCTGTAATCGATTGCGTGCGGTATGACCAGACAGATCAATCAAAATGTCGATTTTTTGTGCCCGAATAAGTGCATTAACTTCTGTGTCGGCTAGATCCCAGATATCATTCCACGCCTTGCATTTTCTACTTAGAGTTGCGCTAATCTCATCTTGCATCGGATGATTGCTGAACGCATAAAGATCGAATTTTTGCTCATCGATATGAAGCAGTACAGGCAACACAAAGGCTGTCACTGGGTGTCGAACGAGATCGCCAGAAAGAATTCCTATTCTTAACTTACGATTAGGCCGCCTCTCATTTTCGTAGCTTTGGTTCGCCTTTTCGGTAGATTCAAACTTCGTCGAAAACTCTTGGTGCGCGAGAAGCAATTGAGAATTTCCAATAGACTCATCGTGCATCATGCAAAACAGCATATTGCTAAAGATTTGGGGATCGCTATCGTTGAGTTGGAGTGCCCGCCTATAAGTTTGATAAGCAGACGCCGTATCTCCATTGTCTTTTTGCAGATGTGCCAACAAACTTAAGCCCTCGTAAGAGTTGGGCGCCAGCTGCAGAAGCTGATCAACTGCAGACCTTGCTTCTTGTGGATGTTTTAAACGAATAGCCGCGGTCGCAAATGAAATCAAGCCTTCTAAACCAAGTGAATGACTCAAATATAAGGGCCTTAATACGCCATAGGCTTCTTGGTTCTTCCACGCCGCTAACAAAGCATTGGCCAAATTAACATTAATGGCATTGTTTTCTGGCCAGCGCTTTGAGATTTGCCGTCCAAAATCAATCGCCGCCCGATGCTTCTTCGAAAGGCACAGCGAAGACAGCAAATTGGCGTTCAGGTGCTGATTATCATCAAATTGCCCAACTAATCGTTCGAAAAGCAGAATCGATTCATCGAACAACGCATTGCGTTGCATCGCGATGCCAAGCCGATTCAAAACATTCAAATCATCGGGAAAAAAATGAGTGGCCTCACGCAAGACTTTGAGCGCCTCCTCATTTCTATTAAGAAGCAATAATACGTAACCGTACAATGGAAAGACCCATTGTTGGTCGCTACGATGACTCAAAATAGCCTCACAAAGAGCGGCTGCATCACCAACTGCACCTGACTCTATGCTTGATTCGATTTCTGTCTTGGCGTCGATAAGTGAGATTTTCCGACTACTCATTTATCCACGCCTTTATGTCTGTTTCATTAATTGAGCGAGTCTTTCTCGCGACCTGTTGATCTCGAACTCCATGTTCTGACACCGAGTCAAAAATGCCCTTGAAATAATTGAACCATGGGCTCCAAGTCTCGCATAGGCTTGATAAAATAAATCGCTGTGGATCGGCAAATTCTCGTCACCAACAGTCGCTATTCCACCGATTCCATAAGGAACGCCCTTCATCTTGGCCGTCTCGCACATTGATAACATGAGATCGGATTGAAGGATCTCTAATCGACTATCAACGCCGAAGCTCAATTGTAAATCGTTGAGTCCAAAGTGGATCTCGTCAATCCCAGGCAAATCAAGTATCTGCTTCAACCTCAGAGCAGCAGCAGCCGTTTCCACTAACAAGATCACTTTCGCGCGGCCGTCAACCAACTCAATAAAGGTTTTTGCCTCATCAACTGTATGAAACATTGGCAGCATTATGACTTCTGCTCCATGATCGAGAAGAGCAGAGATTTCTTGACGTGAATGCGGGTGTATAGGATTCACACGGACGAAGGCACTAGCGTTTTTCAAGACGGCGCGAACTCGAATAAAATCCTCAATGGAATGGGAAGAAATTCTTGAGTCGAGATGACCTTGGCGCTGGTGCTTGCCAACAATCTCAAGATCAGGGCCAATTCTTTCGATCCCAGCTTCGTCTGCACGCTTGGCGAGCTCAGGATCATTGGTAAATAAAGTAAAGGTAAACTTACGCAAGCTTTTTACTCACTTGAACCGATAAGGAATCAAATCGGAGTCAAATGGCAAACGCCAATTGTCAGGATCTTCATGAGAGAAAGCATTATCGAAGAAATTGATAAAGCCACTTTCCTTTGTCTCGAGATTTTGGACGCCATGCCAGACTCGCGGCGGGATGACCAGCAACGCTGGTCGTTGCGGAGAAAGAATTAAGTTATTGAGTTTGCCGTGTGTCGGCGACTCAATCCTATCATCATAAAGTACGACTCTGAGCGTGCCCATCGTCGCAAAAATGTGATCAGTTTGCCCCATGTGCAGATTCCATGCCGCTATTCCACCTGGGCGGAAAACCACATGAATCATATGCTTGATATCGACTTCATAATTCTTGAATAACTCTGTCGTCACACCATTTCTAGTCATGACATTTTTGGTTTCAAGAAATTTGACTCCATCGATCAAATCCAAGACGGCGGTACCATCGCGCGCGACGGTTTGTTTTTCTTTCACTGCCGCGCGAATCGTATTTCCCAATTTATTCATAAGGCCTCACTTTGCAAGCGACATCAACCCAAAGCGAGACCTTATTTATTACGCTTCTGGGGTAAAGTATGCCGAAATCAGTTTCACATCATCATAGCTAATTGTTCCAGCTGCGACACGCAACTTCATAAAACTTAGTAAATAATTGTAACGAGCGGAGGCGAGGTCGCGTCTGGCTGTCATCAACTGCTGTTCAGCATTGAGCAAATCAGCATTGATACGGACACCACCTTTGATGCTTTGCTTTGTCGCTTCGACCAATAACTCTGCAGACTTGACCGTACGCTCCATTGCTTCGATGCGAACAATACTACTTTTTGATGAGTTGTATTGTTTCTTCAGTTCTATCCCAAGCTTATCAATGGCAGCATCGAAGTCAGCCTTCGCTTTATCACGATGCGCAATCGCTTGTTTTAACGCCGCGTTAGTATAACCGCCGCTATAAATCGGAATGATCAACTGCACACCAATACTACGGATATTATTGTCTTGATTACGCGTTGCCACCGTTTCTGATACGCCATGATTATAGGAGGCATTCAAATCGACACGGGGTAGATGACCGGCGCGTGCTTTGGCAATCTCTTGTTCTGCGATCTCGATATTGTGACGGCCGGCTTGAATCTCTGGGTTGTTCGCAATCGCTGTTTGTTTCCAATCTTCAAAGCTGCCTTGCAGTGGTGTTGGTTTGAAATTATCGACCAGACGATCAATCTGATTTAACTCCATGCCAACAATACTGTTCAAAACTGCTCGAGCCGCCTGCAAACCATCATTTGCTTCCAAGATCATTGTTTCAGCCACATCAAGCTTGGCCTGTGTCTCGAGCATATCGGTTTTTGTGCCTTCACCTTTCGCATACAAGCGATCATTCACATTGCGCTGCTCTTTCAGAGCGTCGCGCTGCGCAGTATAGAGCTTGATTTGGTCAAGCGCGTAATTAGCGTCAGCAAATGCTGAAACCAATCGTACGATGAGATCGGCACTGCGTGCGTCAAACTGTGCTTCACTAAACTGGCCTTGTGCGACACCTTGCTTAAAGCGCGCGTAAGCGTCAGCATTATAGATGACCTGACGAACAGAGACCGCTTTACTTGAACTTGAGTAGTCTTGATCTGTTTCTTTGAGCAAACCCAAGGCGCCCGTTGGGGCAACCGTCTCACCTTTGTTCTTGCTGGTGGTATAGCTGTATTGTACCGACGGCAAAAGTCCCGCTCGACCTATCGTTTCATATTCTTTACCTGCGACTCTATCTGCTTTCGCCCCTCTAAATGTTGGGTCGTTTGCAAGCGCTGCTTGGTAGGCCTGCAATAAGCTGGTCGCATGACTGTGAATCGGTGCAAAAACAAATAGTGCAGAAAGTGCAGCCGCGATCTTGTTTCTGTTCATCATAATTAATCTTCCGTCATTGCTGAGTTAGCACGATCCAAAATCGGCTTCATCAAGTAACTCATCATAGTGCGTTCGCCTGTATTCACGAACAGTTCCACTGGCATACCAGGACGAATATTTAGGTTTGCAATTTTCTTGAGACCTTCAGGTGCTACTTCCGCTTTCACTTTATAAAAAGCTTGGCCGGTGCGCTCGTCGACTGTGCGGTCGGCGGAAATTTCAGTCAACACGCCTGGAATATGTGGCGTCGTGTTTGTGTTGAACGCTGAAAAAATCATCTCAACCTTCAGCCCCTTTTTTACTTTATCAACTAAATGCACAGGCAAGCTGGCTTCCACAATCAACGGGTCACCTTCTGGCACCAACTCCATCAATTTGAAGCCACTTGGAACGACTGCATTCTTTGTAAATACGCTTAAGCCAACAATCGTGCCTGCTGTTGGTGATCTAACTTCGATATTTTTCAGTTCGAAATCGAGTGCTTGCAAGCGATTAATTAAAGCGTCGGCCTCACGTTGAAAGTCAGAAAGCTGAGTACGAACTTCTTTTTGATATTCTTGCTGGCGTTGCACTTTTTTCAGTGTCAGCTCGGATACTTGACGACTAATGCGACCGATATTACCGATGTCTTCAGAGATGCTGCCATTGACTTGCGCGTAGGTACGCTCGATATCAAAAAGGCGGTTCTTAGCGATGTAGCCTTCTTTCGCCAAGTCACGCACGCCATCTAGTTGCTCTTTGAGAAGTTGTTGCTGAACCTTTTTGCTACCCATCGATTCTTCCAAACCTTTGAGAGTGGACTTCAATCCAGCAATGCTTTCATCAATTGCAGCCAGTTCATTTTGCAAAGCACCTTGACGGGCATTGAACAACTGCTGCTGCAATTGAATATTGTTCTCGACACGAAGATCACCACGTGCCGCGAGCAAATCTTTAGAGAAGCTTATCGTGCGTGCGCCGTCTCTTTCAGCATTTAGTCGCGCTGCGGTTGCTTGTGCTGCGTATAGCTGAACACGCGCCACTTCAGCAGCTGCTTTCGCGTTAACACTATTCATGCGTGCCAAGACTTGGCCAGCCTTAACGTGATCACCGTCTTTCACTAAAACTTCCTCAACCGTACCACCAATTTGATGTTGAATCACTTTACGGCTACTTGCGACTGCGACGTTCCCAGGAATGGCGACACCTTGATCAAGCGGTGCGAATGACGCCCAAACGATAAAGCCAACGAAACAGAAGATGACTAAGAACCAGCCAAGGCGCGTATAGTTTTTTGCATCGTCCATTACATCACTTGCTGGAATGTCTTGCACCACTACGTCTGTCACATCACGTTTTTGGTTTACGAGTTTCATTGCTTTATTCCTTCTCTGCTGCTGTAGCAGTATTCGTCGCCTCGATACGCTCTTGCGTATCCGCTGGTGGCGCTACTTGCGCGGTGTTTGCCGCTGCCTGACTTTGCGCGATCTGCATCGCTTGTGCTTGAGCTTGTGCTTGAGCTTGTGCTTGTGCTTGTGCTTGTGCTTGTGCTTGTGCTTGTGCTTGGATCTGCGCCTGCATCTGGGCTTGTGCTTGTGCCTGCGCTTGCTGCAAAGCCTGCAATACTTCGTTTGTTGGGCCGAATGCTTGTGCCGTACCATCGCGTAAGATCAGCAACTTGCTGGTCGCGCCAATGACACTAGTACGATGCGTAATCAAGACAATCGTTTTACCGCGTTGACGCAAATCGTTAATTGCGATCAATAAAGCCTGTTCACCCACATCATCTAAGTTTGAATTTGGTTCATCCAACACTAGCAAAGAAGGATCATCGTACATGGCACGTGCTAAACCAATGCGTTGTTTCTGACCGCCTGACAATCCACCACCACCATCGCCCAATTTCGTATCGTAACCTTCAGGGAAATGCAAAATCATATCGTGAACGCCAGCACGTTTTGCGGCCGTAATGACTTTCTCAGAATCGACTTCACCGAAACGGGCAATATTCTCTGCGACCGTACCCGCGAACAACTCGATGTCTTGTGGCAGGTAACCGATGTGGGGCCCTAACTGATCTTTATTCCAGTGATAAATGTCGGCGTTATCCAAACGCACTTTACCAACGGCTGCTGGCCAAACACCCACGAGCAAACGTGCCAGAGTTGATTTGCCAGAGCCTGAAGGGCCAATCACACCCAACACATCACCTGGTTGCAAACCAAAATTTAAACCTTTGATGACCGCGACCTTAGAGCCTGGTGGCGCAGCAGTCACCGCTTCAACAGTCAACATCCCTGCTGGTTTTGGCAATTCCATATTCTCTTTGCGTTCTGGATTTGCCGCTAACAATTCAGTGAGGCGTTTGTACGCACTCATCACGCTGCTCCATTGCTTGGAGACGCCGATGATTTGGTCAATAGGACCGGTCGCTTTACCGAGCAAAATTGAACCCGCGATCATCATACCTGGGCTCATTTTGCCTTCGATCACCAGCAAGGCGCCTAAGCCCAAAACGAGTGATTGCATCGACACGCGTACAAATTTACTAGCAGCAGTAATCACGCCTGCCTTTTCACTTGCCTGTGCTTGCAGGGCCAAAAACTTCGAATGCATTTGGAACCACCGGGACATTAGATTCGGCAACATCCCCATCGCTTCGATCACTTCCGCATTACGCAGATTATTTGTTGCTAAATTACCTGATGCAATCGACATATTACTGGCTTCGGCCATCGGCTTCTTCGTAACATATTCGTTCGCCCAGGCTAAGATACCCATAATAATTACGCCACCCAATGCGAATAAACCAAGCCACATGTCAAACATGAAAATGACGGCAAGGTAGATCGGGAACCAAGGTGCATCGAAGAATGCGAAAAGCCCATTTCCCGTAAGGAATTGACGAATTTGAGTCAGATCGTTTAGCGCTTGCCCCGCATTACCGCCAGCCTTCTTGAGATTTTGTTCAAATGCCGCTGTATATATGCGCTTATTGAGTTGCATGTCGAGCTTTGCCCCGACGCGTATCAATGCAAAACTACGCACATACTCTAAAGCACTCATCAGGAAATAAGCACCGAACATGAGCAAAGTGAGCATTACAAGAGTCAGTTCGTTTCTGCTTGGAAGCACACGATCATATACCTGTAGCATGTACAAGGAAGGAACCAACATCAACATGTTGATAATGGCACTAAACACGGCAAGTGTTCTAAACGCCCCTTTAAACGACGACAAAACATCTGTAATTTCGTTCTTTGGTAGCTGCATTTTATTTAACATAGTAATTCCAAACGTAGGCGGCATTTAGCAAACCTCAAAGCGAGAGTCGCTCTTTGACTGGGCTGCGATTATGGCGGCAAAGTGGATAATAAAATGTGATATACGTCACATTTTTGAAGAATAGCACAAAATTTGTGACGTGCATCACATTTTTTGTGCTTCATTATGATTTTTGTGTGAAAGTGGAAATTTTACAATAAAAACCCCATCAAAACCCTACCAAAATGAAGGACAAGGCCAACTACTGTGACATTCTCTGGTGACGCCATCGGCCCGTAGCAAAGCTTAGGTCAAACCTAGGTTGGCGTCACTCACACCAATCAAATTCAAAGCAGCCGTAGTATCGGTCGGCGTGATCAATGAGGCAATCTTCATGCCCTTAGAAATCGACTCATCTGCGGTTAGATAAGACAAGCCCCAATCCACGGCAAATTTATGGGCTACTTGGATTTTGTTGTCCAACAGGTCTGCCACAAAGCCCCAAGTCGGATCACCTTTGAAGCTGTGTGCAGCGGCGAGAATATCCACCACTAAGGAACCACGCGTCGCTTTCGCACTCGACAACTGCGCGTTCCAATAATCTAAACCACCTTGGTCTGCACCATCAGGGCGACCGAGCACATTCTTATAGACGACGTTAATAAAGTCCGTATTCGTCATTGTTGACGTGAAGCCAGTCAGATTCGAGAATGCAACACCTGCACCATAGAAAGACTCAGCGATTTGAACGATCTTTTGTCCTGCATTCATTTGCGTAATCCAGTATTCCAAGCCTTCTGCATCAGGAATACGATTAAAAAATGCGACATAGAGCTCTTCGACTTTATGCACATTGGCGAGACTGGCTTTGGCGCTTTCAGCTTGCACCGTGAGGTTCACTTTGAAATCATCAAAGTTGAGGCGTTCGATGTTACTCAAGCTATCTAATTTGACGCTGCCATTCTTTACTTGGTAAGAAGTGGACATCTTTGTCACACTAAAATTCTTTAGGGCACCGCTGTAGGTCACGCTATCTTGGCCAACACCACCATCGATCGTATCGTGACCATTAGACGCAAGAACAATGTCATCACCTGCGAAACCAAGAACAGTATCGTTGGCCAAGGTTCCCGTCAGTTTATCGTTTCCAGGAGTCCCAGAAATCGGCAATGGGATAGATGTATCGTTAATCTTGATGGGAGCTGAGTTGATCAAAGTAGAACCATCTACATCGTATATGGTTAAGGAAAAAGTCTCTGGCCCTTCTGCCAATTGATCTTCAATTATTCTAATAACTAATTTGTTGGTTGCCCCCTCAACTTTGATCATGCCATTTAGAACACCAGTCGAAATATCACCAACTGAAATTCCTTTGAGTTCATAGGTTAATGACGTACCAATGATCGGATTAATTACATCTACAGTGAACTCAACCATTCCCCCTTCGTTGACTTCTGTTTGCGTTTGTCTCAAAGCGTATGAGGGCTTCGACAATGATGTATCTACGATCTCAATCGCATCGGCGATCGCAATTGTGGCACCTTGCTGATCCTGCAATCGAAGTACCAGTTGTTCGGTACCTTCTGTCAGCAAATCTGCAGAAATGCCAATATTAAAATTTGTGCTAGGCCCTGTTACCGACACCAGGCCACTCAATTTTCCATCGACGATATCTGCAGCCGACACCCCACTCAAGGCATAGCGAAGTTGCGTTCCAACTGGGACATTAGCCGTGGACAAAGTGTAGCTGGCTATACCTCCTTCACTTATCTTCAAGGCGCTCGGTGCAATCTTGAAAGACATCGGTGCTATTGAAGTATCGTTGACCGTAACCGGCGTTGATGTCGCCAATTCGTTGCCGAGAGGATCAAACAAAACTAATCGGATAGACTCTGGTCCTTCTGTTAGATTATCTTCCAACAATCGCACAAGGATCGTTGTGTTGGAGGCACTTACAGTGACACTTCCGTTGAGATTATTTGATGAAAGATCTTCTTTCGACAATCCCTCAATCTTGTAAGTCAAGACTGTTCCGACCGGGATCTGAGATGAGTTAAATTCGAATCCAAGGTTGCGTCCTTCATCAATTTGATCTACTAGCGGCAGCAAACTCACTTTTGGTAAAGTGATAGACGTATCAAGAATGCTAATTGATTCTGATTTGGCGAGTTCAACTCCAGCACTATCGAGGATGGTAACAAAAAACTTCTCTGTTCCTTCAGTGAGAAGATCTGCCTTGATGCCTAGATTAATTGTTGTCACATCAGGTGATGTAACAAAAAAACTCGTCAGTACTCCTGAACTGAGGTCAGCGGCTTCAACCCCATCAATTCGATACTTGAGCACCGATCCTGTTGGAATATTCGTGGTACGTAGATTGAATTTTAATTGACTCCCCTCATTCATCGTAGTGAAAGGAAACTCAAATTTAACAACCTTGCTGGCAGGAGTTGGTATTGGATCAGATGAACCGAATTTCAAATACTCAATCGAAGATAGTACATCGACGCCATCTCGCCCTAGTATGCTATCGGCAACAATAAGTTGATTGGTGATCGGATCGATTCTTAAGGTGTACTGATATGCATATCCACTAAATATTGCAACATCAGTGCCATCTCCTCCTTGAATAGTGTCATTGCCTGTGCCTCCACCCAATACATTGTCTTCAGAATTACCGGTGAGAACATCATCAAAAATTGATCCATAAATATTTTCAACTTGTGAGATCACATCATTGCCTGCTGCACCTGTGGCTCGCCCAGTTAACAAGTTCACATTAACCGGGCCGATTGCGTCGAAATAACTAAGATCATCACAGTCACCACCGCCGATGATTGTATCGTCGCCTAAGCCACCACTTAAAAAATCCCGCCCATCTCCACCATCGATGAGATCATGTCCATCTCTTCCATAGAGTATGTTCTCATTTGAATCGCCCTTAATCACATCGCCAAACTGTGAACCAATAATTCCTTCAATGTTATAGAGCGCGTCACTCCCATCGCCGCCAGAAGATACATGCTGAGCGAGATCAACATTCACAGCAGTTGAAGCATGTAAGTAACTGGCAGTGTCAACGCCGCTGCCACCATCAATACTATCGTTACCCGTTCCGCCGTCTAAAAAATCGTTACCATCCCCCCCCAACAAACTGTCATTGCCAGCACCTCCATTAAGGGTGTCATCGCCGCCGTATCCATTAAATAGATCGTCAATATCATTTCCAAACAAGCGATCATTTCCATTGGTGCCATTGGTTGGTGGTGGAGCTATTGGAGCCATCGAATTCGCCTTAGCGTCTAGAGATAGACCGCTTATCTTTGTGCTCACCGTACTATTCACTTTCGACATTTTTATCTTCTTCCTCTGAAAATTTAGGGACGATATGCCAAGCTTAAAAAGCGCCAGTCGCCAGGAAGGCGTCAAACCCATTTAGGTCGTAAGTCGAGAATCCATTGGTATTAATCAACCATGGCACCATATCCCGATCAGAGGTGTATATCGGCCGAAACTGCAAGAAGGCGTTGGTTAAGTTCGACTGATTGACAGAGAGTACGTAGGTACCAATGTCTTTCTGAAAACTCGTCAATACTTTAGAAGGAACAAATGTTTTGTCGCGCGCAAGCTCGGCCATCAATGCATGAAATTTCTTCAGATCATAAACTGCAACGGATTGTTGCCAACCCAGGTCTACGATTGATGCCTGAGAGTTAAGCCAAACGTTTCGTCGAGCTGCCGCAACACTTTCTAATGCAGCTCTGGTCGTCACCCCTTGCGCAAAAAAACGATGCAAGTTCGACGCATGGCGATTGATCAACCAAAAGTTGACATCACCAGGAGTAAACCCGCCATATGGAAGCTCTGTCGATATCAGGTAATCGGCATTTTTGTAAAAGTATCGCGCGAATTCAAAGTAACCAACATCGCAATTGGTTGAGAAATCTAAAATTAATGTCGAGCTGGGGCGTGCCGAACGCAAATAGCTAACAAACTCCTGCCCTTCAAGCATACTAAGCATGCCTTCAAAGAAAACACTAGGGCCTCCGTGACCTGCATAGGTAAGAACTGTCCTTGTCGGATTCTCGATCGAATATATACGATCAACCGCCTGCTTTGCGGCGTTAAGCAAGCTCTGGCTATTATTAGTACTCGCAATCGGAATGTTTAACAATAATTTCGACTGCATATAAGCAGCCGTCTGACCAAAATTTGGGTGTGTATTGTCAGCTTTGTAGAGCCTTAAATAGCTCGGAATGCCCTGACTATTTCTACCGAGTTCAATATCGTACATAGCAAACCCGGGCGCATCCTTGACAGGAGAATTAAAAATCCAAGCTGGTTCTAACTCTTGCCCCCACGCTGGCGAAGTTCCTGTCACTTGAATGACGACGGTACGTTCTGAAGTCGCGGTACCCTCAACGACTAATTTCGTACGTGAAGGATAACTATTCACACCTTTATTGCTCACAACCAGTTCTAAGTCATATATTCCTACCCGATCAGCAACAAGATTTAGGCTTGAACCAGTAGCACTCTCGAGCGCAAGATTACTATCAACCGGCTTCGAGAGGAGACGCCATTCATAAGTAAGCGGTAAACCCTGCGTACTATAGCTCCCTGTCGCGTCAAAACTCACTTTTTGGCCAACAGTTGCAGACTGGGCTAGCCCAGCATCTGCGATTGGTTTCAGCACGGTGTCTGGAAACTCGAAATTAGCGATTTTTTTGATTGCCCCCCAATTCGTGCCGGCAATTTCCATATCGGTTTGATACTGGATGATTATGCTTCCGCCACCGGACTTAATGTCGCTATTTTGAGTAACAACGTCAATTTTGAATTTGCCGAACCGATCTGGCTCCCAAAATGTAAAGATAAGTGGAAATTGCTGCTCAACCCCTGTCTTTGCAACCTCGGTAAAACTGCCGGTGCAATCCGATGACTGATACTGTCGTAATTTGGTCTTCCGCAGCATTAAGCCTGGAATAGCATATGTATAGAGGTTACTGACGTAATCAAAGTGCATAACCATGCTTTTACCTGCACCATCGCACTTGAAAAACCAATAGCCCTTCAAACTGTCAATCAAACTATTCGCTGACGTACTCGATCCAGCGACAGGGCTTAAACAAACATTTCCACCTGTAGTCGGTGCTGGCGAGAGCGGTGAACAAGCGGTACTTGATGTGGAATTTGAGCTAATCGTAACATCTCGAATAGCCGCCATCCCAAGTTGGAACGCAGTATCAAGATTCTTTCCACTAATTCCACTGACCAATGCAAATTCTTGCGCCGCTTGTATCTTCCGCTGTAAGAGCTCACTCACTTTTGTGTCGCGTAATGCGTTCTGGCTAAGGCTTGTTTCTATTATTTGGAAAGCGAACTGTGGGCGAGAGCTTCGATGTCCTACTAAATCCTGAAGCTGCTTTGTGAATTGAATATTCGGATCAAATTGCGAGTGATACGTGCCGAATAGGTTTCGCATAATCAATGAAATAAAAGCCGAATCGGTCATGCTGACTGAGTAACCAGTGAGCTGTGAATTTTTCAGCGCGAAGCTATAGAGCGAAGTTGAAACCTGCTCTATAGTCATTCCCTGTGCTACTTGGCCGAGCATTGTTTCCAATGCTGTTGCATCAGGCGCACGTCCAAAATAGACTAAATAAAGTGCAATCAAACGTTGGATACGATCGCCCGAGACCTTGTTTGCTTTCTCTTGGATTCGCAAATTAACATCAAGATCTTGGAACTGGATGATATCAAGATCAGCATCTAACACTGTCCCTTCGTTGCCCCCCAATTTAGTCAAGATCACATTCTTGTTTTCCTGAACTACAGAATAATCCTGATAAACACCGGCCACAGAAATCATTTTGGGTGGAGATAAAGCAGAATTCTCGTTACTCATGGAGGAGCCATGATCGGTGCATGCGGTCACGCAAAATCCGATCACAGATACCCAAAACAACAAAACCAAAACTCTTACTTTATCGTTGAAATAAAGGTGCGTGTTTTTCTGGTTCCTATTCATTTTCGATTCCTTACACCAAATCAAAATGCCCCATTGCAGCAAGCGGCGTGCCATAAAAAAGAAATCCCATTTCCATCATTCCACCAGACAAGCCAACAAGTTTAACCGTACCATTTGGATTGCCGTTAATCTCATAATTGTTGCTACCCCAAAGATCATCGTTAGGATCAGTGTTGCTACGATAATCAAAATCCGTGTCAGCGAAACCAGAAAAATTCAAAGTGTATTCTGTACCACCTTGAGTACTGCTCGGGACAAGCCACTTCAGTGGATTAATCTCCTGAGTTAAATATGCACCGGAACGATCAACATTCAGAAAAACATAAACATGATTTCCACTATGAGTGAAGTCTGTATCCCAGACAAGTCTCACTTGGGCAGTTGGATCCGCGATAGGTGTCGAAGCTTGGTCAACAATCGATGCAAATGAAATTGGTAGATAATCGTCACCTAGGAGCACCTCAAAATACCAATGATCATCGGGGTCCAACAGATCCTTTTCTCGCAATTCATAACGTAAGGCCGTGAATTGATTGGAACTATTTTTCTCAACTTTCGCATAAACGGTTAAATTATCCGCATCGTTGCCTGTGTATGCAAAAACTGGCGCATACAGAGACAACAAATGTGCTTCCAGGCTAGGATAGAGGCCCGGGGCATTACCAAATGCGTTCCCGCCTTTCCAAATAACATCACGTGCTGTTGCGGTAGTCGAACCGATGCTGATAGTTTCCACCGAGTACAAAACATCTATCTCTTTACTAATTGAATCAGTGATCTCAAGAGCGAAATTTTTCACAGCAAAAGAAAAATTAGATGCTACTCCAGCGAACTGCGTAGTATCGTACCCTTTTCCCCCATGAATTCTGTCACTCCCAGCGCCGCCGATAAGAATATCATCTCCCTCCGCGCCAAAGAGATAATCATTTCCAGCCTTTGCATCAATACGATCGCCTTGAGAACTGCCCACTAGCAAATTCATTTCGTCTATATTCGTATCATTCACGAAGTGAATACGCTCAATATCGAAGAGAATATCTGGAGACCCATCAACATTGATTTGAATCTTATTCAAGCCGCCGCTCGTGTCAAATGATGCATCGATAACATGACGAAAATCACCCGTGATAGATGAGAGACTGAATTTTGACTGAGCTATCAAAGTCGTTGAGAATTTATAAGAAACAACATCAACACCACCATTATCATCCCAAGTTTGATGCCCATAGATGGTATCTTGACCACCTCCGGGATAAAAGAGATCGTCCGAAGGCGCACTACTTCCAAAACCATCACCCACTAAGAGATCATTCTGATCGGTACCGACGATAAGTCGATCTTCAGTATATTTCTCCGCAGACCCAAACTCACGTTCAATACTAAAAAAGTCAGCTACTGAGCCATAAGTTCCAGGAATCCAAGTAGCTAAGTTAACAATATTTTGCAATGCTATCTTCAAAGCACTGTCATCACCAACAATTGAAGCTCCCCCAGACCTGTTGACTGCAAGAGCAATTGCGTCGTACACATCATGCTCTGATGTCTTGAGATCACCAGCGATATTCCTCGTTTGCCGAGCGAAGTTTAAATCTTGAATCACGCCCGTCTTATCCAGCAGAGCGATACTATTTAAGTACTCAATGACGCTGTGTCGATTCCCAAAATATCCCGCCATATTGAATGTCGTTTGTAAGTTTATTTGCTTCCCTGGATTTTGACCAACCCAATCCGCTTCAAGCATTGGACCATCGATCACTGGATTATGTAAAAACTTTTCAAATACCCGTTCTAACACTTTGAATTCCAAGCTATCTTTCGACGAGCCGAATTCAGGCATCCAGTGACTCATCAATTGAGAGAACTCGAGTTTCGCGAGTTTATTTGAAATGGTTTTTTGAAGAATATGATCAAGAAGTTGAACGGCATCAGGCACTGGATCCTTCGCTACTTCGAATCGATAATAATCAACGCCATTAGGTAGAATAAAATCTCGCAATCCCCAACCCAACGCTTCAGGTGCAGCAAAACTGGCGCCATAAACATTGATATTATTGGCGCTCAAGTTCCCCCCACCATTTTGATAATCGGTGAGATACCAAGTTGCCATCACACCTCCTAGACTATGACCTGTAACATAAACTTTCTTAATTCCGTTACTTGCATCCTGCACATAAGATTTAATTGCAGAAATTAGACTAGAAAATTTTCCATAGTGATTCTGCTGCAAAACCCAATCGACCACATCAGTGTCGGTTGCAAAAACAGAATCTGTTCCTCTGAAAGAGAGCACAAGAGAATCACCTTTCACACCAACCAATGCCGCCGCGTTTGCAGACGAATACATATTTAAGCCAGATTGATCAAGGGTCTTGGTTGTCGGGTCTAAAAATTGCCATCCAAGGTTTACAAGATCATTTCGTGCTTTCGCGCCGTCGACGTCTGCATAAGCCCCTACAGAGAATTCTGCGAGCGTTAAGAAGGGGTTGATTTCTTCTATTCCAACGGCTGTTGTACTAGGTAATAAATCAGCCAAACTCTTATCTGATGTTGAATCGGCAAATCGAAGATATTCGATAGACTGAAGAAAATCTACCCCGTCTCGCCCAGCAACTTTATCTCTGATTTCATAGCCGCCAGCTACTTTCTTGATGGTATATTCACCATTTACGCCATTTCCTAACTTACCTCTAAACACTGCGACGTCCTTGTCTCCAGCGCCCCCAACAAGCGTATCATCCCCTCCCATTCCTATCAGAGTATCGTTTCCAGCTTGACCTTCAAGTCGATTATTCAAACCATTCCCAGTCAAGATATCACCTTTACCGGTGACCGAGTCGACAGCGTTCGTCCCGATCAGATTCTCAACAACGTCTAATTTTGAGGATGCTAGAATTTCTGTGCCGAGGTTTTCAGCGTGGATTCCAGAAGTGACAGGAATTTCACCCGCTGCGTGACTGTCTGTTGGCAAGTTTACTTTCGCTCCATTAAAAGCAATAGGTTCTAAATTAATATCATTGCCCCCATCACCGACCCGAATAGCGTGTGAAACAATTTTATTTTTTATGAGGAAGTTTTCCCAACTTAGTTGCTCAGATGAGTAAACTCTATCAGTATCATTGTCGATAGTTCCATCGGAAAAGAAATAAACGACACTCGTCCCGTCCTCAAAATATGTTCCAACTTTTCCATTTCCAAAGCTTTGTCTGGCTCCATAGGTCGCCATATAGTAGCGAACTCCGCCTTCCCCAGAATGCGCGTCAATGCTATTTATAATTGATTTTGCGAAATCAACACTTGTCCAACCGACAGGGACAAATTTGCCATCTTTACGTTCTAAAAAGTCACCATAGAGAGTATTAAATCCAATAAGACGAACCCTTATGTCACCAAGTTGACTGTAGGCGTTCAGCAAGTCAGTCATTTTGTTTTTTGCAGACGCTAATGAGTCGCCATTCATTGACTCTGACAGGTCTATCATAAACATAACATTAAACTTTGGTGCATCCTGTTGGGTAGCTCCCGTTTGCGTACCTGAACCTAACTGTATAGTTGTAGCGCTACCTACCGTGCCACCGTCCGTCAAGTTGACGATCGCTGCACTCGTTGCTTTCGACAAATCAATCGTTTCTACATCGCTCGTATTAACGCTGGCAATGATTGTTTTTTTACCTGTACCGCTAATAACAAAGGTATCATTCCCTTTCTTTCCTGAGAAAACATCGTTACCATTTTTCCCTTCGAACACGTCGTCAGATTCGGTACCGATTAAGTAGTCATTGCCATCGGTTCCAACAATTGCCTTACCTTTAGTGCCAAGAACAACCTGCTCAAGAATATCTGCGGCACCCTTTGCACTGCTACCATCTGCATTCTTAACTTGTAGACTACCCTGTATCGAATAATTTGAAGGTAACGTGATGTTACCTGTTGTCGCTGCGACGCTTCCTGTTCCTGTCAGAATATGCGCGCCACCCAACTGCGCCAGAGACGCAACTTTCAGCACGACATTATCGCCAAGAGAAATCTGTCCAATTTGCGCGAGCGAAATAGCATTTGCTTGTGTCAGGTCCACTACCAGTGGGTTAGTCGGCGTGCCTCCTTCAAGTCGAATCACACTTGAACCATCACCGGTTAAACTAACTTTTCCTGCCGTAAGCAGTTTGTCAAAAAATTCCTTACTAAAGGTGACGTTTGAACGAATTTCAATATGTTCGATACCAGAGATATCAAAGCGAGAGAGATCTGCTGTGCCATAAACGTACAGAGTATCATCGCCAGCTCCGCCCCGAATCGTCTCAGCTGCTCCATCGGCATCTTCATTCAAGTCTTTACCATTCAAGCTCGTCAAAGAAAAACCCAAGGCCGCGGTGTCCACTGCCGAGTCTACTTTACCTCCGCCAGAAATATCACCGACAATCACGAAAGTATCGTTTCCGGCACCACCATCCATACTATCAACTCCGGCGCCTCCGCGTAGGATGTCATTACCATCACCACCTACTAAAGTATCGTTCCCTGCGCCGCCATCGAGCCTATCTGCGAGGCTGCCACCGGTCAAACCATCAGCAGTTTCAGATCCGACCAACAACTTCCCACTTACAATAGTTGCGCCACCGCGCATCGCATCCACGACGCCACTACTATTCTGCACACTTACCGAAGTAGATTTACCGGTCAAGTTTAATAAGACGCTCGCGCTGGATGCACGTATCACACCCTCACCAGTGATATATTGCAAACTGTCGACATCAGCTTGGTCTAGGGTCACGGTTACGCCTGCCGCCACATTCAATGTCTTGAAGTTATTCAAGGTCGTCACACTCAGATTGACAGCGCTAAGACCCATCGAATCATTCGTGATATTCAATGTTGAAGTACCATCACCGATAATCAAACTCGGATTCAAAGAGGAGAGCTGGTTCGCACCAATCGTCATACTCGCATTGACCAATATTTGCGAAATGTTCGTCAGCGTCACGCCAGTGAAATCGGCAATGCCGTAGGTAACCAAACGATTAATACCACTACCACCATCTATTTTTTCACCCGACATCAACTCACTCGTAGTGCGTCCATTTAAATCGGCGAGTGTCAGGACACTAGAGAGATCGGTGCCAGTGCCACTGACATTATCAATGTCGCTTTGTTTGAATTGATTCGCCCCTGTTACTCCGACTACGACAATAAGATCACTGCCAGCATTTGCATTTACGGTATCAAGGCCCTCTCCTGCTCGAATAATGTCATTGCTTTTTCCAGCGTTAATCACATCATTACCCGCCAAAGTCGAGATCACCAAATTCTCTAGCCTAGTGTCTTGAATAACAATATCTGCCGACGATGTCCCTACTATCTTTGTCGATTCGTTGACATCAGCAACATTAATAGAAAATTGCTGAGTTTTGCTTAGCCCGCCAGAATCAGTCGCCGTCACACTCAGGTTTACAACTGCCTCTTTTTCATAATCGAGAGCTTGACCTGCTTTTAGCTTGAGCACTCCAGACGCAACTTCAAAGCGAGGGTCATTAACAGCGTAAGTTAACAGGTCACCTTGGTCAGGGTCTACACCAGCGACAGTACCGATTGCGGCTGCCACGCTATTCTCTGGTACTGATGCGTTTGAGAGACTTATGCTGGTGGGAGCGTTATTGCTAGCATTGATCTGCAAAGTAAATTGCTGGGTAAGACTGAGTTGCCCCGCATCTTTCGCAGTCACCAATAGATTCAGGCTTGATGCCGTCTCATTTTGCAGGCTGACACCCGCCTTAAGTTTTAATTGACCAGATATGACTTCAAAACGTGAGTCGTTCACTTCGTACGAAAAGATACTTCCCGCATCGGGATCCGTCACAACTAAATTACCAACGACAGCACCAGTTTTTGCTTTATCTATTGTGGTTGATGACAAACTCAACGCGGTTGGGGCCTCGTTGATATCGCTGACGACAATCACAAAGCTCTGAGCCTTCGATAAATTTCCTTTGTCGGTCGCTGTGATAGTGAGGTTTAAATTCGACACTTTTTCGTAGTCTAAACTCACATCATTCTTCAATTTTAACTGACCATTAAGAATTTCGAACCGAGAATCGTCTACACGCAAGGTGTGTATGTCATTTAGATCTGGGTCAACCACGCTTACAGTACCAACAACGGCACCACTCTTATTTTCATCGAGTTTGTAGTTAGAAATAGCAATTGAAGTGGGTGCACGGTTAGTGACTACCCCCTGCATTACGATCACTTTTTGTGTAGATGACACCCCTACTTTATCGGTTGCCATGACGGTGAAGCTATCACTGCCGCTAAAATTTGAGCCGGCTTTATATGAGTAAGTTCCATTGGTGCCAAAGCCGAGGCTGCCGCTTGATGGGCCTTTCACTAAGGCATAAGTCACCGCATCACCATTCAAACGCGTGTCCGGATCGATTGCGATCACAACGCCTTCTGCCATCGATCTCTCGTTCAGTTCAAGCGTCAACGTTGGTGATACAAACTCTGGCGCATCATTGATCGCACCCAGTGTAATGCTCACGCGCTGAATCGCTGTCATTCCAGCGCTATCTTTTGCCATGACAAAAAACTCATCGGCACCGTTAAAATTTTTGCTTCCTATGTATGTAAATGTTCCATCTGCCGCAAGTGTTACTGTGCCATTCGTCGCTGCTGTCGAGATCGAATAAGAAATCGTATCTGCAGCATCAAGATTTATTGCCTGGACCCTTCCAGAGATTGTGAGATCTTCGGTTCCGGACAGATTCTGTTCACCTACCGTAAAGAACGGTGCATCATTCAAAGGGGAAAGATTGAGGTTCACTGTCTGTACGGACCAAGCACCAGCCTTGTCCTTGGCAATCACGGTGAAAAAATCTTGCCCATTAAAGTCCTGAAATCCTTGATAAACAAAGGTGCCATCTGCCGATAGCGAGAGCTGTCCATGCCGTGGGCTTTGTCCCAACTCATAAGTTAGCTGATCACCCACATCGTTATCGATGGCCACCACCTTGCCTGTGAGCTTAGTATCTTCGCTGCCTGAGAATTGAACCGAACCATTCAGGAAGCTAGGTGCTTGATTAAACAAGCGCGACAGTTGCTCGTTTGCAGCAACGAGACCATTTGGGCCAGCATTCACCAAAGGCAAAAGTGTCGCCGAATCCGCAACACTATCCCCCCCCAACTCAACATACTTCAAACCAATTTGGACTTTGTTGTTCAACAACGACTGGGACTGCTGCGCTGCGAGATCTGAACCGGTGTACGACACCACTGCACTGAGTAACTCAACAATCACCTTGCCATGCGCAATTGCCTTGGAGGCAGCCGGACCAGAGTTCGATTCGGCATCGAGGCGCGAAGTCCAATAGGCAAGTCCGCCAGCATCCGCTTGGCGGCCCAAAACGTTCAGGTAGAACTTTGCAATAATCTCCGAGTTACTCAAGTTACTTGGATAGTAAGCACGAGACGGCGGCACATTAAACATAGCTTGCGCGATTTCTTGCGAGGATTTTCCCGCTTGCAATTGGGATACCCAGTAATTAAGCCCCTCAAGCTCTGGGGCCCGACCAAAAAGTGAGACGTACAATTGAGTCACAAGTTTTTGCAGTTCAGGTGTGGTCGCCATGCTACGTCCTCAGTTTAAGGGTTCAATACAACAGTTGTTTTTAGAGAATTTCAACTTGTCGTGAAATTTTTCATTTTTTACAAAAAAGAGGTAAGATCCTAACACTGGTTTTGTCAGTTCTGTGAGACACCTCGTAAATTATGCTAAAAGACCAACACCCGATTCGTGTAGCCATTGACCAAGCTTGCAAAATCCATGGACTTACTCACACCGTTTTGTGTGAGAGGGCCATGATTTCACGTGAGACGCTGTATCGGATTCTTCGAGGGGATGTTGAGCGTGCCACGGTGACGACCATTTACAAGCTGGCGCGGGCCGCCAAAATGGCACCGATTGCCTTATTGCGTTTGGTTTATAACGACATTGACCTGGGCCCAGGAAGTTTTGTCAGCACGGCTTATCAGGGTGATGTGCCGTCTTTTATCAATGATGAGACCTATCCAGATGGTTCGATGGTCCCTGTCAACGCACGCTTTACCAAAATTTGGAATTTCCAAAACACTGGATCAGTGCCATGGATTAAACGTAAGCTCAAACGCATTGATCACGATCTTGTTCTTTGCCATCGACTTAAAGACGGTAGCCTTCAAGCGATCAATAAGAGCCACTTGAAATCTGAAGTCGACGAAGTAGAGATAGCAGACACCTATCCTGGCATGACAGTTCCGATTGCCGTCAATTTTACGGCACCAGCGTCGCCATGTGATGTGATGTCAATGTGGAAGATCGTCGATGATGCTGGTAACTTTTGTTTTCCTGAGCATTCAGGCGTGTGGGTCAAAGTTAGTGTGGTCGCGCTGTAAGAGTCAATTTACAAAACCTCACAAAGACGGATCCATGTTCAAAATCAACGCCAACTCACAGACACTCAACTTCGCCTACCTTGGCCTCCTTGTTTTCCTGGTCACTTTACTGTCACCGACTGGTAATTTGATGGATGTTGGGATGAGCTTTATGCTTAAGAACGAATTGGGGGCCAGTACCGTTGAAACTGCACAGTTCCGTTTTGTTTGCTCGATTCCAGTCTATCTGGGACTCTTTATTGGATTAGTTCGCGATCGTTGGTCTCCATTTGGTATGGGTGACCGTGGCTATCTCTTACTGCTCGCCCCCATCATCGGTAGCACCTACTTAGCTTTCTTTCATAGTAGGTTCACAATCGCTGAATTTAGTTTGATGATGTTGTTCTTGGTCTGTCTTTTTAAACTGTTAATCGCGGCATGCCATGCCTTATTGAGCACCATCGCACAACAAAAACAAATGAGCGGCCAATTCGGTGCTTTGCTTCTAATAGCAAAAAACCTACCGGAAGTATTAGGTGCGGCAATCGCTGCAGTTCTAATACAAAACAATCATCTGAGGCACGTGTTTTTGATCGCAACAATTGTGGCTTTCGCTTCACTCTTGATACTTTGCTGGAAGCCAGCTGACATTATGCAAGCACATACAGATCGCAAGTCAACTGCGATAGGGAGTGAAACACATTTTTATCAAGATCTTATAGTGCTGGCTAGGCACAAACCAATTTACCCAGCACTATTAATGCTACTACTATTCAACTTCGCCCCAGGTTTCAATACGCCACTTCAGTTCCATCTAACAAACCAACTACATGCACCCGATTCAAGTTATGGGGTGTTCCTCAGTATTTTTTTCGCTGCACTACTGCCAGGCTTTTATCTCTATAGCTATTTGTGTAGACATCTCAAATTTATGAGTTTGCTATGGCTTTCGATCGGCATCGCTATTCCACAAATGTTATTCCTTGGATTAATTCGATCTGAAATAGAGGCATATTTTTTTGCGGTGCCGATGGGTTTGGTTGCAGGCCTAGCCTATAGTGCACTATACGACTTAGCGATACGTTCATGCCCTGAAGGCCTACAAGGTAGTTTCATGATGTTAGTGGCTGGCGCATTGGCGTTCTCAGACAAACTCGGCGACTTAGTTGGATCAGCCTTATTTCAATGGCGGCCAGACCAAGGTTTATTCATTTGTGGAGTGTTGACAACTGCCGTTTACAGTCTAATGTTACCGACTACATTGTGGGTATCAATGAATAGTAAGAGGAATAAAAATACTAACGGCACAGCATAAAATCTTGCTTCGCGAAGCGTCTTGCCAAATGAAACATGATCAAGAAATGTCGCTCAATTGCTCAATTGCCTTGGGGTGGTGACGGCGAATAAATACCGTCCCCCACCAGCACAAAACGTATTGAGGTTTTACGACAGCAAATATAACTTGCCGCGCACTCGTTTTTATGTCCGCTTACTTTCTGAAAATCACCAGCGCAGCAACAGCAGGTAAGAACACAATTAGGCGAGCGATGCTAGGTAACTCAATTTAAACCCAAGTTCAAATCAGTTACCCCAATCAAATTCAAAGCAGCGGTCGTATCTGTCGGAGTAATCGACGCTGCGACGCGTACACCGTTTAAAATTGACTCCTCTGCTGTCGGATATGATAGGCCCCAATCAACCGCAAATTTATGTGCTACTTGGATCTTGTTATCCAACAAGTCTGCCACAAAACCCCAAGTTGGATCGCCTTTGAAGCTGTGTGCTGACGCTAAGATATCTACGACTAAAGAACCACGCGTTGCTTTGCCTGACATTAACTGATCGGTCCAATACTTTAGCCCCTCGAGATCTGCACCGTAAGAGCGTCCCAAGACGTTTCGGTAGACCAAATTGATAAAATCAGCTTCTGACATCGTAGCCGTAAAGCCTGTGACTTTAGAGAACGCAACGCCGGCATTATAGAAAGACTCCGCGATCCGTAATATCGAGGTTCCGTTGTTCATTTGCTTTGCCCAATACTCCATACCATCGGCATCAGGGATACGATTAAAAAAAGCGACATACAACTCTTCAAGCTTGTGGAGATT
>CANHZI010000059.1 GCA_947464955.1 Oxalobacteraceae bacterium | reverse complement strand
CGATAGGCGTAGCCGCGTTACCGCGCACGACCAGCGGCAAGATCCGCCGTTTCGCCTTGCGTCAGGCATTACTCAACGGTGATTTTGCAGAGCAATTGCTGAATGATGATGAGATCTTACATCGACCGCTAGCAGGTCGAGAGGTCGAAGTTGCTACCCTTATCTCTCAAGTTCTCGCAGGCAATCATCACGGCGCTGTTCAACTGGAAGCTGAAACTCCGCTCAGTCGCTTTGGTTTTGATTCACTCGGTTTTATACAACTCAGTCATCTATTTCAACAAACTTACCAGCTAAACTTGAGCCCGTCCGAACTCATACGCAGCTCAACTATCGCAGGCATCACCTCGTTATTCGAACAAGCACTCGCCAATGGTGCAAATGAAAATCAAGCCTTACCTGCTCACGCTGCCAAACATCGTATTCAATTTGAGGGCGACCGTATTCCCCTCACTGCTCGGCAGAAGATGCTTTGGGCAGCATGGCTTTTAGAGCCAGAGGGGACGAGTTACCACGAAACTTACTGGTTAAATGTGAAGGGCGAGATTCATGCTCAGGCCTGGATAAGCGCGGCGCAGGCGGTGATCGCCAGCCATCCTATGTTGCACGCTCACGTCGATGATGGCGACGAACCTAGCTTAGTGTTGTCTGATCTGCGCGGTGTCGCCGCATCGATCGAACACCATCAATGTTCATCGGCCGAAGCCATGCGCTTAATTGAGCAAGCGAATCAGCAAGCATTCAATCTGCGTCAAGGTCCTTTATTGCGTATGAAGCTATGTAGCGATCAGCAGCAACATACGATCTGGATCGCTGTTCATCACATTGTGACCGATGGCTGGAGCTTGCATGAGCTACTCAATCAAATTTTTGCCGTCTATCGTGGCGATGCGATGCCAGTGCCTCAAGAAAAATTATGGTACGACGAGGCAAAATTCGACACTCGCATCCTCAGCGAATGGAAAGATCAACTGACACGAGCACAAGCTGTTCTCTTGCCCGGACATGCGAATAACTACCTACGCGGCCCGACCGGCATGCAGACTTATCGTTTATCACGCTCGAGTTCTCGCGCAGTTGAACAGTGGCGTCTGCAGCATGGCAGTGAATTTTCACTACTTGCCAGCGCGCTTCTTTATCTATCGGCGCGCCTCGCTCAGATTTCGCAGCCATGTATGGCAACTATCGCCCATGGTCGCTCAAGGTCTGCGCATACAGCGAAGCACGGTTTCTTTGCCTTGAGTCTGCCATGTACGGTCGATCTAGCGCAGCACACCACAAGCAGTGAACTTATCGCAGAGGTCGAAGCCTATCGACTCAAAATCATGAGTGGTGAAGTGCCTGATCTCGCCAGCTTAGTCATGCCTGGTGATACTGGCTTGTTTGATCAAGTCGGTGACAAGATACGACTCGTCTATGTTCACCAAAACACACCAACGATAGCGTTACCGCAGACGCTGCAACTTGAAGCACAAGGTCGACATCGCGGGACAGCACGCACAGATATATGCGTGAGCAGCTATTGGAGCCAAGATCGTCTGACACTCGACTGGGATTACGATGCGAATTGTTTCTTGCGCGAGCAGATTGATTCTTACGCAGAACTGTTTGAACACGTACTAACGCAAATGCTGGCCGAGCCAGAAGCCCCTCTCGCCAACATCGATTTACTCTCATCGATGCAGCGCGCTTGGTATGAGGCCTATCATGCAACACATAAGAATGTGGATTTTTCGCAATCTATCGTGCATCGCTTTGAAACAGGCGCCAAACTGTATCCGCAATTGCCAGCTTTGTCCGATGGCAAAGAACACTTTAGCTATGCTGAGCTTCGGGTACAAATCGATCATGTTTGTGCACAGATAGAAAGAGCAGGTGTAGCACGTGGCGCCCGCGTCATGCTGGCAACTAGTCGCAGTGTGGACTATGTCATCGCTCTCTTTGCCTGTCTCAAAATGGCATGCATTGCTGTCCCTATCGACCCAGCTCTACCCGCTGCGCGCATCCAGCAAATTGCCAACGATAGCCAAAGTTCCTTCATATTAAGCAGCCTCGGTATCACTTGGGACAGCGAACTACTTGCATCTGTCCCACACCAAATCATCGAGCGCGCAGCACGATTTGGCCCACAGCATCCTGGTCGACAAGCCTTAGCGACTGATCTGGCCTATATCATTTACACCTCGGGCTCAACAGGGAAGCCCAAAGGCGTACTCAACACTCACCACAGCTTAATCAACATGGTTGATTGGGTGATGGACGACTTCCAGTATCAGGTAGGTGAATCGATATGTCAGTTTGCACCATTCTCTTTCGATGTATCGTTAGCAGAAATCTTGCCCAGCCTCTGCGCGGGTCTCTACTTACACATTTTGCCCGACGAGCGCCGCGCCTCACCCGCGCTTTACCTCGAAAGTATGCGCGAGAACCGCATCAATATCGCCACCTTAACTCCAGCTTACTTAGCCGTTCTGAATGAACAAGCAGATCAATGCAAAGCCAGCTTGAAAGCCCTACGCCTCTTGATCTTAGGCGGTGAGGCGCTGAAGACTGAAGAAGTGCGACGCTTCAGACAGCACAGCCCCCACGTTCAAATCATGAATGTATATGGCCCGACCGAAACCACAGTGCTTTCGAGTGCCTACGAGGTCCCGCAGCAGCTCAATGATGGCCGCCAATGGCAACCACTAGGACAACCCATCGCCAATACGGAATTTTGGGTGTTGGATGAGGGGCATCGCGTGTGCCCTGCGACCGTGAGCGGAACTTTATACATAGGCGGCGACGGCCTCAGTGCAGGCTATTGGCAAGATCAAGAAAAAACACAACACGCCTTTCATCTGCTTTCACCCGACGGTGGCCACGCTCGCGCCTTCTATTGCAGTGGAGATCTCGTTCGTCTCGCCATTGATGGACAACTTGAGTTCATCGGTCGCGCGGATAGTCAGATCAAACTTCGTGGCTTCCGTATTGAATTAAACGAAATTTCCTCAGTGCTGGAACTTCATCCATTGATCCAGACTGCGGTCGTAACAGCGCCAGTTCGCCAAAGCCACCCTAGCCACAACAGCGATAATACCAATCAAGGCGAACGAGTTTTAGTCGCCTATTACAGCGGCGAAGTTTTATCGCAGGCTCAGCTGTCACAGTTCGCGAGCGAACATTTGCCGGCGCACATGCGTCCAGCGAACTATGTCTTTATCGAGCAATGGCCACTCAATGCCAATCGAAAAATCGATATCAAGGCTTTGCCTGCACCGAATTGGCACAACAACCATCGCCCAATTTCAGTTAGACAAGCTAGCCTCAGCGATACGGAAAGTAAGCTCATCAAAATTTGGACAGAGCTACTCAAAGTCGAAGCCATCACAGCTGATGACAATTTCGCGCTGCTCGGCGGCAGTTCCCTGAGTGCAGCACAACTGGTCAATCGTGTGCGCGACCAAATGGGAAAAGAATTAGCATTGATCGACATCTTACGTCACCCCAATTTATCGGAAATGGCAGCATGTATTGACGCCGCGCCAAGTAGCAAATTACTTGGACCAATGCGCCTTCACTGGGATCAGACCACACACCAAATCGCAAGCGAGGCACAGGCGCGGATGGTGTTTCTTGAACATAGTACGCCGGGTACCGCTCTCAATAATATTCCCTTGACGCTCGCTTTTCGCAAGACCACGGCAGCGCTCTTGAATATCGATACGCTACGTAAGGCAGCAACTTGTCTCGCTCAACGCCATGCCATATTAAGGACAAGCTTGCAGATCGAAGCTGCAGGTGTGATGCAAGTCTATGAGCCGCATAAGCCTATCGATGTGCGGTACTACGAAGCAAAAGACCGTCAACAAGCGATTGAATATCTTCAACAGTTTCATTCACAAGCCTTCGATTTAAATCAGGGCCCTTTATGGCGCCTGGCCTTGGTGCAGTCTGTAGAGCAACAAGAATGGCTGGCTTTATGTTTGCACCATGCCATCGCCGACGGCGTCACCCTCGTTCGCCTACTTGAGGAGCTAGCAATCGCCTACCAACAAGGTGAGCTGGGGCAGCTCGCTGAGGAATACACCTACAACGACTATATCGCTTGGCAAAACCAAATCAACCAAGGCGAGCTTGGGCGACAAGCTGAACAGTTTTGGACATCAAAAATCCATCAAAGTCCGAAGCTCCGCCTGCCTCCGCCTGCGATCGCCAAGTCCGTTTCGAATCTTGGAATGCAGCCGTCTGTGGCTGGGCATCAATTTACTGTCGAACTCAATCTCAAGCAGACAGAAAAACTGCAAGCACTAACTCAACAGCACCAGATTAGCCCATTTTCTTTGATGATCAGTTTGTTTGGCTTTGTCTTGGGCCAGTCCTGCGAGAGTCAACGCTTTGCGTTGGGGATAACCTTGAGTGGTCGTTCTCACCAGGCTTTCGAGAACGTACCGGGATTGTTCGTCAATACGCTGCCTTTGGCATTTGAATGGACCGCCAAAGAATCGCTCAGCGATCTATTGCAGAGAACCAAACTCAATATCGCTTCGCTACAGGCAATCCAAGATTTTCCTTTGAATCGCGCCATGGCCATCATGGGTCAACGTGAGCTGCCCTTCAATGTGCTCTTCAACGAAGAAATGCTGCCGCCTCATCTGAGCTTCGCCCATCGACCGGCAGAGTTGGAAGGGATCAGTACAGGTATCGCCAAATTTCCGCTCCTGATTTCTTTCTTATTCGGAGGCGAGTGCTGGCGTTGGCGTATCGAGGTCAGAGAAAAAGAATGTTGTAGAAACTGGGTCGATGTTTTGATGCAAGACATGCTGAAACTGATCGACGACATCGATCAAGACCACGCGGGTCGACTAGAGGACCTACAAATCCGAGACGAAGAATTGATGGCATTGCTATCGCTGAAATAACAACTGGAAAAACATCGCGCAGCCTTTTACATGGGGCTCCATCAACATAAATAGGCATCATTTAGTACAAGGGAAAACAACATGGGCATACAGGAAACGGTCGTTGAGTTATTCCAAGAACAGCGGATAGACAAAGCGGTGGCATACCGCTTGTTGGCAGATTGCAAGAATGCGGCACAAGGCACCGAAGCGGCGAGTTCATCCAAGCTTCCAACTGCACAGCAAGATAGACATCGCTGCATTTTTCCCGCAGCCAGCCTACATACCGATCTACAAATTATTACCAGCTGGTGCTATCTCTTGCACATTGTGACAGGCTTAGAAGAGCTCGAGTTTGACTACGTGCAAGGACAACACGCCACGCCCATTCGGATTCGCTTAGCGGTTCACCATCAGCAAACGGCAGAACAATTGCAATTAGCAATCGAAGCTGCTATCAATCGGCACGAGATTGTGACTTCTGAACCTTCGCCATACGCATGGTTCGAAACGGAGTCGGCCAGCAATCACCCCGAGATTGGCTTTCTTCAACGTAGTGTCAGCGCCATCCGCATCCACCCTGAATCAGACGATATTGCCATCGATCTCTGTGCGCAAAAAGGAGCTCAAGGGGCAACCCTCAGCGCCGACTGGCCCGACACCTTGCGCCACTTTTACCAAAGCATGCGTTCATCGAGCAAACAAGCCTTGGCTGAACTCGACTGGCTGCCAGCTCGTCACCGTCGCTTACTAAGGCAGTATAACTACACGAATACCTGCCTACCGGAAGCGCAAACCATCCCAGAGTTAATTCACACGAGCTTATTGGACGATAAGCAAATGGCTATTCGCACCACGGCTGCGGACATCAACTATCACCAGTATCGCGCTCGCGCCTATCGTATCGCCAACCTTCTTCGATATCGTGGCGTGCAGCGCAACGAACGTGTCGCTGTCATGATGCATAGAACGATAGAAATGCCGCCGGCTCTGTTCGGCATTATCTGTGCAGGCGCAGCCTACGTCCCCATTGAACCCGACATGCCTGCTGAACGCGTGCAAACCATCATTCGCGATACTGGTGCGCGCTTCCTCGTTACCGATGCCGACACGCTGCATGCGAATCCGCTCAATTTCGAACAAAGTGGCATTCGCCGCATTGTGTGTGTCGATAGTTGGGGAAGACGTCGTCATGGTTCGCTGGTAGTAGACGGCCTCGAGGTGCTGGAAACCTGCGATACCTTACGGCCTCAGCCTATCAATCAAGCACAGGACATTTGCTACGTCATCTATACCTCGGGCTCTACTGGTCAACCCAAAGGTGTTGCAGTCAGCCATGGGGCGATCGTCAATTCACTGGTCGGTGTCAATAATGTTTTCGGCATTCATGCCAAAGACCGTATCGTCTGTTTCTCCTCGTATGGCTTTGACCTTTCAGTATGGGATATGTTTGGCTGCGCTTTGGCTGGCGCCTGTCTGGTTTTACCAAGCAAAACCGAAACGCGAGACCCAGAGCAACTATTGCGCTTGCTGCATGCAAGTGGCGCTACTGTCTGGGACTCAGCGCCAACGGGCATGAGTCAGCTCTTATTGCCTTTGGCAGGGAAAGAATTTGAAGCGGTGGAATCGATGCGCTTGGTCATGCTCGGAGGAGAATTTATTCAACGTAGCTTACCCGCAGAAATTAAACGCGTATTCCCCCACAGCAAACTGGCCAATCTCGGCGGAAATACCGAGGCTGCGGTGTATTCCATTCGTCACTATCCAGTCGACACTTACGAAAGTCATTGGAAGAGCATTCCCTACGGCATTCCCTTGGCAAATCAACGTTTTTACGTACTCAACGAGGCTCTTAAGCACTGCGCTATTGGCGAGAAAGGGGTGATGTATATCGCTGGAAACAGCGTCGGCATTGGCTACCTCGGAGACCAAGAGAAAACCGACAAAGCGTTTCTTGATGTATGCAACCCTGATGGCGTGAGCGAACGCATGTACCGTACTGGCGACCTTGGTATCTTACACGCCGAGGGCTATATGGAAATATGTGGTCGCGCAGATCGTCAAATCAAATTGCGGGGCTTTCGCATTGAGCTTGGTGAGATTGAATCGCAAATGTTAGCCCTGCCTGAAATTGACCAAGCGGCCGTTGTCGCACAACGTGATCACACGAATCAACTGCGCCTGATTGGTTTTTATGTCACGCGCGTCGGAGAAATCTCGGCCTCCATCTTACGTGGCAAGCTCGGCGAAAAGCTCCCTGAATACATGATCCCAACTCAATTTGTGTATCTCAGCAATCCACCTATCAGCGCTTCGGGAAAATTAGATCGAAAGGCCCTCGAAAAGCATGATGTAGAACGCCATGAAATTGGCCAAGAATATGTCAAGCCGCAAAGCGAAGTCGAACAGGAACTCGCGCAAGAATTGGCGCGCATGCTAAGGCTAGACCGCGTTGGGGTTGACGATGATTTTTTCCTGATTGGCGGAGACTCCTTAATAAGCTTGCAGTATCTTTCGGTTTTATCACGCTTGGGTTACTCGGCGAGCCCAGCGGATATCCAACAAGGTCGAAGTATTCGTGGCGTTTTGGCACGCGTGAAGGCTCATGGTTCAGACCAGCAGAGTGATCAGCAAGGCTTGATCCCTTTCTCACCGATGTCTCGCAAATTCTTTGATCGACTCCCACTACAAAACCGTGACCATTGGCATCAATTGATGATGATACGCTTTGATCACAAACCCGATATCGCCCGTCTCCAACGCGCGATTTCCGCTGTCAATCAACATCACCCTTTGCTGCGTTCTCGCTACACGAAAGAGGGCCTGCAAGTACAGACGAACGACAATATCCGTTTCAAATTTGTCGATCTTGGTTCTGTGTCTTTCTTACGGCGCCAATCAGCGTTGAACGAACAAGTAGCGGACTTGCGCACTACCGTGACTTTACAGAGCGAAACCCTCTCTAATCTCAGGCTCATTCGTATGAGAGACAATGATTATCGCCTGCTCTGGGTGTTACACCATCTGATCGTCGATGCCAATTGCTGGCGGATTTTGCTCGACGATCTTGCCACAGCTTACCGTCAACCTAAAACCGAATTATTACGCACCGCATCCATGGCTGATTACGTCAACATGGTCGACGCCGCGGTGCCACAAGCGATAGCGGATCTTCGTGCATTACCACCGATAACACGGATGGAAATACCGCGGCTTACAGATGCAGGTTCTCCACCAAACACGGGTATCGAAGCCGATGCGAGGACTTTGCGTTTGATTTTCTCGCCAGCGCAAACCCAGGCATTGTTCGACGCCATACAGGCTCACAGCAATATGACCCTCAATCTCGCGCTGCTGACATCGCTATCGCTAGCGCTGCGCGATTGGCGTAGCAACGCGGACGTGCGATTTGATGTCATCTCCAATGGGCGCAGTGCAGATCCCACGCACGATTACTCTAGGACGGTCGCTTGGTTTGCCACGCATAACCCCTTCATGGTTGAGGCCCATGGTGACGCCTTACAAGTGCTCGATACCGTCCGTACCGCTTGGACGCAGTATCAAGATAAGAGCCGTTTTTTTGTTGAGGTCTGCAATCGCGTTAAAGGTCAAACCGATCATCCACTCGGAGCGCATATTGACCAACCCCTTTTGTTTAGTTTCTTGGGCGACTTCGATAGCCTCAAGTTGCCCGAAGGTTGGCAAGTCATGGGCAGCATAGGACAAAACCGCGCACGCGAAAACAAACGCACACATGAGATCGATTTCGAAGCCTTGGTTGCGAGCGGTCATTTGATGATACGACTCGTCTATCCAAAGCAGGTGATGCGCGGTTCTCACGCTAAGCAGCTCTTACAACATTTCAAGAAAGCCCTGACCCAACTGGTGGCGCAGTTACATGCGCAACAGCATGAGCCCTTAGTTGCGTCAGTACCAAGCAAGGAAACACTGTCCTCTCATTCTTCACTTCACCCATAAGGATAAACATGAGCAAGTTATACGAAGCAAAGAACGCCGCGGTCGTTCTCTCTGATATTACGAAATCGTATCGCGTTGGATCAATCACCACTCCCGTACTACGTGGTATCGACCTCGCAATTTCGCGTGAGGGCTTGAGTGTCCTGTGCGGACCTTCGGGCAGCGGCAAAACAACGCTACTCAATTTGATAGGCTGCATTGATCGTCCAGATCAAGGCAAACTGACCGTGTTAGATACCGATGTCGCGAGCTTGTCAGACAATGAATTAAGCGACTTCCGCCGAGAAAATATCGGTTATATCTTCCAAAACTTCAATCTATTGCCGGTGCTGACCGCTTATGAAAACGTCGAATATCCCTTGCAATTAGCTGGGGTGGGCGCGAATGAACGTAAGGCTCTCAGTGAATTGGCATTGAGCCAAGTCGGCTTGAGTGAACACCGCGACAAGTTTCCGAGCCAGCTATCAGGTGGTCAACGACAACGAGTAGCAATTGCCCGTGCACTTGTGAAACGCCCTTCCTTAGTATTAGCCGATGAACCAACGGCCAACCTCGATTCCGAAACTGGTGAATCCATCATTAGCTTGATCAAACAACTGCAATCACAACATCACATTGCCTTTGTCATTTCCTCGCATGATCAGCTGGTACGCCAACATGCCGATCGCGTCTACAGCATGCGCGACGGCCAACTATTACCAGAACAAGAAGCGCGCCTCGCGCAATTCGCGTGAACCTATTTTGATTGTGAAGGAACCCTTATGTTTTCTCATTTATTACTTCCCTTACGCAATGTCTTGCGTAATCGTCGACGTACTCTGGTGACCTTGATCACCTTAGCTATTGGTGAAATCGCGATGCTATTGTTTGGCGGCTATTCGAACGCTGTGGTCAACGGCGTGCAGACAGGTGTCGTCAGACAAGCAGGGCATCTACAAATTCAGCGTAAGAATTATTTCTCTATCGGCACTGGTGCCCCTGCGGAATATGGAATTGCCAATTACAACAAACTCATGCAACAACTCGGTGAAGACCCCGAACTGAAACCACAAATTCGCGTCCTGACACCGCTATTACAAGTGCAGGGAATTGCTGGTAATTTTGGGCAAGGGGTCTCACGCACTATCTCTGGCAATGGCTATATTCCAAAAGAACAAAACGTGATGCGGGTCTGGAACGAATATCAATTTCCAGATCATCCTAAGCCAGTCGCCTTACCAGAGGGGCAGACCGATGTGGTTTCGCTTGGCATTGGTGTCGCACGTAGTTTAAGACTTTGCACCGCCTTGAACGTACCGAATTGCACAGACATAGCAGTCACTGAGAAAGCCGGTAGCGCCACTGCCACAAGCGCGCCCGATGATATCGCTGCTCTGGCCGAACAAGAATCGAAGCAACAACGGTCATCGAACAGCTCTGGGGTCCGCCTCGATGTCTTGGCAGCCGCAGCCAACGGCGCCCCGAATGTCATCAACGCTCGTGTCGCCGCCGCTGAAAGTCTGGGAGTAAAAGAAATTGACGACAGTTACTTGGCAATGCCGCTAGAGATGGCACAACAATTAGTTTATGGCCGAGACAGCAACCCAGAAGTCACATCGATCGTAGTACAACTTCATAGCACGCAACAGATAGAACAAGTGCGAGCACGCATCAACCAACTGATCAAAGAGAACAAATGGGATCTAGAAGTACTCGATTACGCCGAACTGTATCCGGCCTTCGTGCAAATTAAGGGTTTATTTACGTCTATCTTTGGCTTCGTCAGTATGTTGATCGGCGTCGTCGTGCTATTTTCCGTCGCCAACACCATGAGTGCGGCGGTGATGGAACGCACAGTCGAAATCGGAACATTACGTTCTATGGGTTTACGCCGCAGCGGCATCGCCAAACAGTTTATGACCGAAGGTTTTCTGATCGGCATCATAGGTACAGGAATCGGTTGCGCCTTGGCGATGTTGTGTGCGTGGGCGATCAATTCTTCAGGTCTAACTTGGACGCCACCAAATTCGATCGATGCGATTCCGCTCGTTGTTCATGTCTTCAACTCCCCCAACTTGATTTTGGGATCAGTACTTGGCTTACTCATCTTAGCTGCCAGCTCAAGTGTATTGCCTGCGTACCGCGCGGCACGTATTCCAGTCGTGGAGGCGCTGCGTCATGTATAAACTCAACAACTTACTTACGCCCAGCCTGCTCGCCATCAGCCTGAGTATGAGCGCGCTATTTGCTCCACCAGCAAGCTATGCCGATAATAAAGCCAGTGAAAAAGTAGAGGATATCTTGGCAGCCTCGGATGCGATCCGCAATCCATCGCAGCCGTTCACAACCCAAATTCACTTAACCGAATACAGGAACAAAAAACGCGAACAAGAGGGCAGCCTATTTGCTTATGCGAAGATGAATCCTGAACGAGGGCAGTACGATACTTTGGTACGCATCATGGAACCGAGTCGCGATCGCGGCAAAATGATGCTCAAGAATGGGAATGAGATTTGGTTCTATGATCCAGCTACCAAATCGGGCATGCGCATATCACCGCAACAACGTCTGCTTGGCCAGGCGTCGAACGGTGACGTGGTTACCGTGAATCTGGCACGCGACTACAAAGCGAAAATCGAGGCTGAAGAAAGCATTACCGATGGCGACCAGGCCACACGTCATTGTTATCGTCTGGCATTGAGCGCTAACAATACTTCGGTCATGTATCCAGCGATTGAGTACTGGGTTGAACGCGGTAGCAACCGTCCTGTGAAAGCAAAGTTCTATTCCGATTCAGGTCGACTCTTAAAAACTGCTTATTACCGTCGCTACGAAAAACTGTTTGGTCTCGAACGCCCAACGGAAACACTGATCTTCGACGGTGTCGATGCGCAATTGGTGACCGTGATGCGCTACACCAACTATCAAGCACGGAATATTCCCGAAGCCTGGTTATCACGCGATGGTCTCCCTGACGTTCGTGAATAGCAAATTCATCTCGATTTTTAGAAAGTAAGCAATGGATGCTCATTCCTTTATCGAATTTTTAAACAAGCCATTTCAAGAGCGGCTATCAAGCCAATATGTCTTCTATCAAGAGCAGCTCAAAAAAGGTTTTATGACGGGGCGCATGGGTAGCGCACCCGTCGATAAGCACATGGCCTATAAAGACTTATACAGCGATGCTTTTCATGAAGTATTGGTGTTTGGCAGTAACAGCTACCTCAACCTATCAACCCATCCGTATGTCGTCGAGAAAGTATGCGATGCGGTGCGTCGCTATGGCGTAGGGACAGGTGGTTCGCCCGCGTTCTCAGGATACACACGGCAACACCACGAACTCGAACTCCGCTTAGCCAAACTGGCTGGACATGAAGACGCATTGCTGCTGCCTTCAGGTTACGTGGCAAACCTCTGTTGGGTGAATGGCCTCATGACACGTAACGATGTGCTTTTGTACGACAAGCATAGTCACGCCAGTGTCATTAACGCCATCAAAATGACAGGGGTGCAGTTTTATCCCTATGATCCCGACAACTTAACAGCCTTCGCGCAGCTCATCAAAGAAGTGCGTTCTCGGCGAGGTGACGTACAAATTTTCGCCACGGTGGAAGGGGTACGCTCCAATGATGGCAGTGTAATCGAGCTACAAACCCTGCTCGATTTATGCCAACAAGAGAATATCTTCGTCATTCTCGACGATGCCCATGGGGTCGGTGTGCTCGGCGAGCAAGGTTGGGGCACCTTAGAGCATCTCAATTTACTTGGACGTGCTGATATGCGCATGTCAACCTGCAGTAAAGCACTCGGTGCGCAAGGTGCTTGGGTTTCTGGAAGTCGTCAGGCGATTAGTTATCTACGTGCTTATGCCAAGCCGTATGTGTTCACCACCGCACTGGCACAGCCAACTGTCGCGGCCATCCAAGCGGCATTAGATGTCTTAGAGAACGAACCAGAACGGCGTCAACGTTTGCATCAAAATCGACAAAGCCTCGCGAAAGCCTTAACTGCGGCGGGGTTCCGTGTAGGCGAAACGCAGAGTGGCATGATCCCCGTTTATTTGCCAGACGGGCTTGCCGGGCGATTTAATCAACGTTTGTATGAACGCGGCCTCTTCGTCAATGTCATGGAATATCCCATGGTTGCGCCAGGCACAGAGCGTTTACGATTCTCGTTAATGGCCGACCATACTCAAGCCGACATGGATAGAGCTCTGGCAATAACTTGTGAAACAGCGCGGGAATTTGGCTTACACGTCACCGCCACATCCGACCTCGCTGCACTATGCTAAGCCACCATATCTTGCGCGCAGAAGTGTCATTTCAGAGTGGCACTGCGGCCCTATCGATGACTCCAACTATCGAGCAAGACCAAGCAAACGATGCGATCGAGAATCACTATGCCCCCTTATTCGATCGCATCGCCAAGCTAGGGCAGGCTGAATTAAGTGAGACGCAGATCGTCAAGGAACTCGAGAAACTAGGACTCTTGCCTGCCCCTGACGAAAGGCCAATTTGGGAAGAACTCGCTCAAACAGATTGGCTACATCTGCTACGAGGTATCGCGCGCTATTCACCGCACATGGCGTTTTCTCTAGTTGAAAGTCGAATCACCCGCGAGCAGCAAGCATCGCAAATTCGTCATTTTGGAGAGAGTCGCCATGCGAGCGAGATCGGATTAATCACCAGCGCTTGTTTATGGCATGTCTGGGAGACGACGCTGCAACATGCGCAAACGCGGCCCATGTTTCGTCGTCACCTCGCTGACTTCCCAGCGATTCGTTTGCGCCTACTGAAAGTGCTTTTGCACATCCTCCGTGCCGATAGTTGGGCGAGCCTGGTCGCAACATCGCAAGATTTCCGAACTCGGAGAAGGGCGGTTACGGCACTGCGATTTGTCGCCGACCAAGTGCGGATAGAGACACAATTACTATGTGGTGGCACTGGTTACATGCGCGAATCGCCCTATGCGAAGGCCTTGAGTGGCCTGCAAAAAGCCGACGCCTTGTTACGTAATTGGCCCAGCGCAAAGTCGCGCATTTTTATGCCTTTGCAAATCAAGATCGATGCCGCTGTGCGCGCCAAATTGACGCAGCTCGAACCCGAAGCTAGCCAGTTATTAAGTGCTTTGCTTCTTAGTCTAGATTCAGGCAGGGCAACTAGTTTTTATCATCCATGCTGAGGTCGGATCGATTAGTTCAAGCGAACCAGCCGCAAGTACATTTGCTCTGCCTGAGTGCGGCTGAAGAGCTGGTTTCGACTACTTTGTTTGAATTCGATTATCTCGATGCAGGGGAACTCGCAAAAGCACATCAGTATCGCAACGAGTCCGCACGTCGCCAATTCTTGGCTGGGCGCTACTTAGCGAAAACCTTACTCGCTGCGGCAACTCAACAAACGAGAGATTCGATTCAATTGCAGCTTGCCCCAAACGGCAAACCCTATTTAGAGAATTCAGCCTGGCATTTTAATTTATCACATAGTGACGATTGGGTGGCCTGCGCCCTCGCACCACAAGCTATAGGCATAGACATTGAGGCCTGCCTCAGGCCGATTGAACATTTGGCGATCGCCGAGCAACATTTTTCAAGTGAAGAATTTTCCTGGCTTCGCAAAAGGCAAGCGAAACAAAATCAAAAATTCACGGCCTTGTGGTCCTTAAAGGAAGCCTACCTCAAGGCACTCGGCTTGGGCATTTCTCATGATCTAGCCAGTATGCGATGGCAGTTACACGGCAAATCTTCCATCTCCGTGCAATCCTCATTCACTACACAGCCATGGTTTTGCCGCTTGTTGCGTCCTGATTCAGGCTATTGGCTTAGTTTGTGTTACCCAGAACAGTTGGGCGCCGTCGCGATCTACAAGCATAGCCTAAGCACATTGTGCTATGCCGACTTACCGCTCGCATTATCTCAGTCTTGAGGTCTTGGGCCCTTGAAAACTTACATACCCAAAGACTTCAAGAGCTCATCACTCTCATCATCACCACCTTTTGCGGGTGCCGACGGTGTTGCTGCCGCTTGGTTGGCCTGTTGGAATTCGAGCAGATCATCGGGGTCTGGCACTTCGCTGACATCGAAGTCATGCAATTTGATGAACTCAGTACGATCAATGGCGAGTTCCAGATAGAAGATATTGTTATTCTCGGTGAAGAAAGATACGCGACGAATTTCCGGACGGTCGAGCGGGGTATCGACACTCAGCATCACCTGCTTGGTCAAGACCAACATCTTCGGTTGGTTTTGGGTGATATTGGTTTGCAATTCGCGGCGAACTTTGCCTGTGAAGTCACCAACGATTTGATTCATCAATTCGCCCAAGATATTCGACACTTCGTCCGAAGTAAAAGAGCTGGCTAATTCAGATTCTGGCATGCCCATGCTCAGCATGTATTTGGCATAAATCTCCATCGCTGCGGCGGAAGAAAAATTCAACACCACCAAGCCAGAGAAGCCGCCATCAAACAAAACGAAGCAACCGATATCCGGTTTCAAACCAATTTTAGTAATACGCTGCACCATTGCCGAGTAGTGAATTTTGGTCTGCGTCGCCACATTCAAGACACGCGTCACCGAATGACATAAGCTGGTTAAGAGGTCTTCCGTGCCGTAAACAATGGTTTTATCGTCCGCGCTCATTACCTACTCCTTCGCTACATTCTTGATGGTCGATCGACGCTGCATCTAAAGACACTTAGTCGCTCTGCTCAATGGTTGCCGTGATGATTCACGTAATTTAGATAGTTTGCCCATACTATTGCCAATTCGTTCATTTTCTAATGCAAATCAGAATTTGTTAGGGAAAAGGAAAGCATGCGCAAATGCAAAAATTTGCCATAATGAAAGAATATTCAATGGCATGCATGCCGTCCAGCAATTTCACGCAGAGTGTGCGGTTTGTGGTTTTAGTGGCGTGAAAGTATGACTTTGTGTTGTGGAAATGCTGAGTGTGAGCATCGCTTACAAGCGATGTGACTTGCCAAAAAGTTCATTGTCTACTCAAAATTCAGGGTAAATAAACTTATCACGCGTTTTATGGTCTTACCCTGCGTGAATTCTGCAGCAGCCGACCCAAACTGATTGAAACAAAGGCCAACAAGATGAAAACCATTTCGATTTTTCTGCTGAGCTTGTGCGCGATGACCAGCGCCTGTGAGGCTAAGAGAGACAACTCAACACTGCCATCCACCGCGCAAGCCAATGTCAGTATCTTGGCCGATAAGCTCGCTATGCCGGGGCTCAATCGTTCACGCCAAATTCGTATCTACTTGCCGCCCGACTACGCCAAGTCTGACAAAACTTACCCTGTGCTCTACATGCACGACGCGCAAAACCTATTTGATGTGCGAACTTCGTATGCAGGCGAATGGGGAGTTGATGAAACCATGAATGCCTTGGCGGCATCGGGCAAACTTGAATTGATCGTGGTCGGCATCGACAATGGCGAAAGCAAGCGCATGAACGAGCTAAACCCTTGGGATAACCCTGAGTTCAGCCCCGCTGAGGGCAAGCAATACGTGGAATTTATCGTCAAGGTACTCAAACCTTACATCGACCAACACTACCGCAGCAAACCCGACCGCGCCAACACCGGCATCATGGGCAGCTCCATGGGCGGTTTGATTTCGCACTATGCCATCAACCAATTTCCCGAAGTGTTTAGCAAAGCGGGCATCTATTCGCCTTCCTATTGGATATCGAAACAATCGCTAGACTTTATCGCTCGCCAACCAGCCGCCAGAGACACGCGCCTTTACATCGCTTCAGGAGAAAAAGAGGGCGGCTCACAAGTGGCCGACGCCAAGAAATCGTATGAGGAATTGATCAAAGTCGGCCACCCACGCGAAAACCTCAGCCTCAAAATCGTCGCCGGTGCTGAGCACAATGAAAAATTTTGGCGCGAGGATTTTGAACAGGCGGTGTTGTGGTTGTTTGTGGGCACCGGAGGCTAAGCGCATAGTGAAAGAGCTCAATCTGAATGTATGACGCCCATTGTGGCTTTCTTCACTTTCCAATCTCTAGACGATTTCAGCAAAGAATATAAACATTTCGGCAGTGTCTTCGTAAAACTCTGCCTAAGGCACCATACCACCTGACGACAATGTCCCAATGTTAGGGCGACCAACAAGCTAGCTTTAGCGACTCTCACTCTCCGCTCAATCTCACGAATAGATAGACACGATATACCATCTCTCGCAAGGCGACCCAGATTTGGGTCTCCTCGTTGCCGAATTTACGCCATTCTTTCTGGCCCATCATTGAAACGATGCGAAAACTCGGGTCAATGCTAAGCTCATCGAATTCATCTAGGCACAGCTTCGTTGAGAGGGAATATGGAAGAATACAAACGCCGTCAGATCATTAAACTCTTAGGGCTTGGAGGTGCCAGTCTATGGTTGAATGGAGATGCCGCCAACGCCACATCCAAAGAGATGGCCAGGGCCACGCTCAAGGACAACATCCATCACTCCGTTTGCCGTTGGACGTTTTCAGAACTAGCACTGGCAGACTTATGTCGCCTAGTGAAGCAGATCGGCTTCTCAGCGATAGATTTGGTGGAACCTAAAGATTGGCCTATTCTCAAGGCTGCTGGCATTGATTCTTCAATGTGTTGCGGCGCGGAGATTGACCTCGACAAAGGCTGGAATGACCGCACTTACCATCCAACCCTCATCAAAAACTATCTTGAACATATCGAACATGTGGCGAAAGCAGGGTACAAAAACCTCATCTGCTTTACCGGAAATCGCGGCAATATCGATGACGAAACGGGCATGAAAAACTGCATTACTGGTCTTAAGCAAATCCTGGCGCATGCAGAAAAGCACAAAGTCGTTTTACACATGGAGATTTTGAACAGTCGCATCGATCACCTCGACTACATGGGAGACAAGTGTGACTGGGTTTTGGAGCTTTGTAAGAAGATAGATTCTCCTAACATGAAGATGCTATTCGACATCTACCACGTACAAATCAATGAGGGCGATATCATTCGACGCCTCAAGAAATGTGCACCCTATATCGGCCACTACCACACGGGCGGCGTTCCGGGGCGAGGTGAAATAGGAGAAAACCAAGAACTCAATTACCGCGCCATCATGAAAGCGATTTTAGCGACTGGCTACAGGGGTTATGTCGCCCAAGAATTTCTTATCAAGGGCACGCCATTAGAAAAAGCAGCGGCATTAAAGCGGGCTGTCCTGTTATGTGATGTTTGATGCCGAAGGCACCAGCAACTTAGGCCTGTGGTTTACAGATTAGCCTTCGCTCTCATGGCAGCAAATACAAATCTTGTTTCCATCCAAATCGCGAAAGTATGCACCGTAATAATTGGGGTGATAGTGCGGGCGCAGACCAGGCGCGCCTTCACAACTAGCACCTAGCGCAATGGCCTTAGCGTAAGTAGCATCGACGATTTTACGACTCTTCGCCAGCAAGGCCAGCATCTGCCCATTACCAACGCTCATGGGCTCGCCATTAAACGGCTGACCAATACAAACGATAGGCCTCGCCACGCCTTGCTCCACCCAACCGGACCATGATCGCTCTGGATAAGAAAACTTCAGGACGTAGCCCAGCTCATCCATGATCGCTGAATAGAAAGCATAAGCATGGGTGTGGTCGGTGATGCCGATGAAGACGTGGGAAATCAATTGTTGCCTCGCTGTTTAGCTGTTCTGCTCGATTGGGGGAAGTGTTCCACACTCGCTTGATGTGGAGATTTCAATCTGCTGGTAGTTTCTTTGTCGTCAAAGACTAAGTCAAGAATTCATTTGTGTTCTTGAAGATGTGACTCATAGTCCGTAGACATATGCGAGCTTCTAAAGCAAGATCATCAATATCGTTGATGAAAGGGGGGAAGGTTATGCGAACCATAGAGTACGAAGGAAACACCGATCTGGAAGAATATGAAATCACTATCGAAGCAAACCCTGATCATTGGCGTGGTGGATTTGTGTGGTCAGTTAGTTTTGGGGATGAAGAGGTCGGGTGTGGCTTGGAATTTTCACACCGACTTGCCGCTCGATCGGCCAATCAGTTCATAAATTCAAAAAATGAAAATATGATTGACGCTAAATAGAAGTTTACGGATGCAGCAAACCGCCGCACCCGTTTATGAGACTATGCTGGCATTTCATCAACGGCTTTTGTTGAAGTTCTTTTTTTCTTAGTGGTGATCTGTATCTTCAAGTGATCATCAATCTGATTCAACAGTCTCACCAAAGCGCGCCCCATCGCATGAGCTAAGTTCACTGGCACTGCGTTACCAATCTGTTTGTACTGAGCAGACACTGGTCCAGCAAATTGCCAATCGTCTGGGAAGGTCTGAATACGCGCGTATTCTCTAACCGTGAGCGGGCGTGTCTCTTCAGGATGGCAGCGTTCAGTTTGTTTTTGCGCTGGTGCACAAGTCAAAGTCAAACTTGGCTCATCCCATGACAGGCGACGTGCCATGCCTGTTTTTCCACCGCCAAGGTAGTAGCTCTTCATCATATATTCGCGTTGAATATTGTCAGGCAGATCGCGCCAGTAGCCGCCTGGTGGCACCATTTTCAAGATTTCTGCTTTGCGCTTTGGATAGGTTTGACCTTCTGATTTTGGCACATCACATGGGTACAGTTCACCTTTTTTCAGCGCATCACGCATCGTCAAAATACGCTTGTATGATGACGGCCAAGCGAATTTCACTTTGTCTGCCAGATCATTGCGGATGCCGACTAAAAATAGACGCTCACGCTTTTGCGGTACTTGATAAAACATGGCTTTGAGTACATGCGGCTCGACCAAGGTATAGCCCAAATCGCGAATAATATTGCTGATGGTTTTTAAGGTTTCGCCATTATCGTGATTAAGCAAACCACGTACGTTTTCACCCAACAGAACTTTAGGATTGGTCTCACGCACAGCACGGGCAAACTCATAAAATAGAGTGCCGCGTGTATCTTCAAAACCTAATTGCTTACCCGCATAAGAAAAAGATTGGCAAGGAAATCCACCAGAAAGAATATCGATTTGATCGCGATATTGCGTGAAGCTGATTTTAGAAATATCGCCCTCAACCACATTCCAATCAGGACGATTTTTGCGCAGCGTATTGCACGCATGCTTATCGAGCTCGTTGAGCAAAACAGATTCAAACCCAGCACGCTCCATACCAATCGCCAAGCCACCCGCACCTGCGAATAGCTCCAGCAATTTATATTCGCGATTTGGCTTAGTCACGAACTCAGCATCCCAAGCGTTTTTGAACATGTGCTGTGTATTCTCAAAAAACTCTAATTGCGACTTGTGATAAACGCGGTAGTTATTCGACTCCACACGCTGCGCCACCATCGTGCCATTCTCATCCCAACGGCGCAAAGTTTCTTTCGTTACGCCCAAAATATCCGCCGCCTGGGCGATAGAATAATACTCAGCACGATTTTCCATGTTTTATCCTTTTTACTCAAACCTTATACATGGTTACTACTGTATTTTTATTCAGTTAATCTGTCAACCTGTTTTTTCGAAGTCAAGTAGAACTTTTTTGCGAATCCATTACTTCAACGTATTTTTTGGTCTCGGCAATAGGCGAGTGAGTGAAAATAGTCGAAAATTTACTTCGTAACGCGAACAATAAGTTATGATTTGTTGTCAATGTCCCTCATAAAAAAACTAATATGCCTACAAATGAAGAAGTAAGTGCCTTAATAAAAAGTGCAGTTAAAAAAAGCATCATTGATTTCGCAAAGAAATCTCTTAAGAAGAAACCAAAATTTCAGATTTTGGATCTATTGATACCGAGAGAAAGAAAGATACGTTCAATCGTTGGTGGTCTCGAGACGTCTTTGGGCACTACATTATGGGAGCCACTTGCGAAGGCGTTGGCAGCTAACAACGGATTCGAAGTAAGAAATGCAGATCTTGAATCGCCTGTAAATATGCCAGCAAATTTAAGTAATGTACTGGCAAATATCATTGCCGACCGCAATGCAGGTGGAAGGCAGTATACGGCGATCAAAAGCCACAACGCAATCAAGGAAGTTTGTCAAACATTCCTACATTCCCCGATTACTTCTTTCGAGAAGGCACCTAATGGGAGCGGTGTAGATATTTGGCTCGTGAAGGATGACGTAAATTATTTCTTTGACGTGAAGACGGTTCAGCCGAACTTATCTGCATTGAAGAGTTGCATGAAACAAGTCCTGACTTGGTACGCGTACTTTTATGCGCGATACCCAACCGAATTGGCGCAGTCTAAAATTGTCTTTCCATATAACCCAAAACCAGAAAAATCTTTTTGGGATGTAGTAATTGGCGGAGGAAAGCCACTAGAAAAAGACGACGAGGCCTGGGTAGGTAATCAGTTCTGGGATTTTTGTTCGGGTGTCGAAAACACTTTTGAAATTATTCAGAACTCATTCGTCGAATTGAGAGAATCTCGCACACTCGAATCAGAGCTTCGTCGCTTACTTAATCGATGAGTGCTGGAAGATTCAATGATAACTAAGCTAGTTTTCTAAATGTATTTTTGTCATCGCTCACACCGAAAGATTTAGTTGCGAAATTTGCATTTTAACTCAACCAAATTTGACATATCAGATTTAACCAACTGCTTTTAAAGTTTTTTATGAAGAAAAAAAAATATACCGCAATCGATTTGTTTTGCGGAGCCGGAGGTTTAACGGATGGATTAAAAAGTGCAGGATTTTGTGTTCTGGCAGGCATTGAAAATAATTCCATAGCGGCAGAAACCTATAAATTAAACAACAAAATTTCTCGACTCTATGAGGAAGACATATGCAAATTATCTCCGGACAGGTTAATGCGAGACTTAGGACTAAAGAAAGGTGAGTTAGACCTTCTCGCAGGATGCCCACCTTGCCAAGGTTTTTCTTCTCATCGTACTCGGAACAAAACTTCATCAATTAACGATGATCGAAACGATCTGGTCTTTGAGTTTGTTCGATTTGTCGAAGCGTTATACCCTAAAACAATTATGATGGAAAACGTTCCAGCACTGGCAAAGGACTGGCGGGTTGAAGAACTCAAAACAAGACTACTGTTACTTGGATACCAAATCGACGAAACCTTCGCACAGATCAAAGATGCTGCGGAATACGGTGTACCTCAAAGGAGACGGCGTTTGCTCATAAAAGCATCGCGGTTTGGAGTCATTCCAAACGCACTTCCTGTAAAAAAAAGGAAAACAGTAAAAGCCGCGATTGATCATTTGCCAGTGCCTGGAAGTAGCGGTGACCCATTGCATGACATTCTCGAAGCTAGAACACCAAAAATACAAAAAATGATTTCAATGGTGCCGAAGAATGGTGGTTCTCGTTTTGATCTTCCCAAAGAGTATTGGCTTGCTTGTCATTTGAAACGTCCCGATGGCTATCGTGATGTCTATGGCCGCATGTCATGGGACAAGGTAGCGCCGACTATTACCGGAGGATGTACAAATCCATCGAAAGGAAGGTTCATTCATCCTGAACAGAATAGGGCAATTACGCTTCGTGAAGCAGCACTATTGCAGACATTCCCTCCGAAGTATCGCTTTGCTCAATCACGAGGAAAAGATGCTATCGCCTTGATGATCGGAAATGCACTACCTCCTGCATTCATCAAGATTCATGCGGTTCAATACAGAAAGCATTTAGAAAAGGTCGAACATGGCCACATATGAGTTGAAGTTTGATCCAAAAACGATTGAGCATCTCGGTGTAAAGATGTACGCTACTTTGCCACCAGCACTCGCTGAGTTGATCTCAAATGCTTATGATGCAGACGCGAGTAAAGTCACTGTTGAATTCTTAGAGCAAAACGGTGTACCAAAGGCCATCACTGTTTATGATGACGGCACAGGAATGTCGTCCGAAGATATTCAAAACAAATTCTTGGTTATCGGCAGAAATCGTAGAAGTATCGAGGGGGATAGGCCTTCCAGTAAATTCAAACGGCTACCGACTGGGAAGAAAGGCCTCGGGAAACTTGCTTTGTTCGGTCTAGCCAGAGACGTCACCGTCGACACAGTAAAGAATAACTTGCGGAACCGCTTTACACTCAACTGGGATTCCCTTCTTACCGCAGATGGTGTTTATAAGCCTAAGTCTGACGTTGTAGATCAAAGCGTCAAAAGTTTGCCGGGAACAGTTATTCAATTGTCGAACTTAAAGAGAAAAAGTCCGTTCGATATCCAAGCAATTGCTGACAGCCTGTCGAAGATTTTTATCGTCGATTCACGTTTTCAAATTGTTCTGAAGGACACGAACGGCAATGAAACCGCCGTTTCTGATGATCGTAGATATGGGAACATAGAACAACAGTTTAAATGGACTGAGAAGGAACTCGTAAAACCTGATAGCCCCTATTTTGAAAAATTAGAACTATCTCTTATTACTGGGAAAACCCCCATCCCGCCGAGTTCAGGCTTGCGTGGGATAGCAATTTTTTCTCGTGGAAAACTTGTTAATCTTCCCGAATACTTCACTGAAAGTACTTCAAGCCATTTCTATCAGTATTTAACCGGATGGATCAAAGCTGACTTTATTGATTTACTGGATGAAGACGTAATTTCCACAAACAGACAATCGATTAATTGGGACAATCCCGAAATGGAAAAGTTTCGAAAATTCCTTTCGGGGATAATTGCTCAAGTTGGAAATGAATGGCGTAAAAAAAGAGCCGATAAAAAAGACAAAGAACTTGAGGTTGAAACTGGAATTGACAAACAACAATGGTTTGGCAGTCTGCCAGTGGGGGTGCGCGAATCCGTTGAGAAAATCATTCTAGGCCTAACCCAGAATGATGACGTTTCAGAATCATTCAAACCCGTAGTTAAAGCCCTATATGACCTTGTTCCAGAATATCCACTTCTGCACTGGCGCCACTTACATTCAGATATTAGAAACGGTGTTTTTGACTATTATAAAAATCAACAATATGGCCATGCGGCTGACCAAGGTACAAAACTCTACGCCGAAAAATTAAGGCAATTGTCTGGCAAAGATGTAGACGGTGTAGCCTTGGCAGATTTGTTCACCTTTAGTTGTGACAAAGGCAAAATTACAAAAGATCCGACCGTACAAATTTGTGAACTAACTACAGAGTCAAAAATGAACATGCAGGAAGGGCAACAATTCCTGACGAGAGGACTAGTAAAAGGATTTCGGAATCCAATTAATCATGCTCCAATGTCAGCAATCGTACCCAGCATAATCTCTGAGATTGATTGTTTGAATATCCTTAGCTTAGTTTCTTATCTCATGACTCGATTAGATTCGGCAACGGTCAACAACGGTTCTAAAACAGCACTTTAGGAGAGGCGCAACAATTTGTGCATCTATGCCTGCTTCGAGGCAGGCTACGGTTGCACATTCTTGTCGCCTAACAATGGAACCCAACAATCAATTTGGGTTCCTTTTGGTTTCAGCAAAAATCAAACGTCAATATTCCCAGCCCGCAAAGCATTAGACTCAATAAACGCCCGACGTGGTTCCACATCGTCGCCCATTAATGTCGTAAAGATCTGGTCCGCAGCAATTGCGTCTTCGATTTGTACTTTGAGTAAGCGGCGTACTGCTGGGTCCATCGTTGTTTCCCACAATTGTTCTGGATTCATTTCGCCCAGACCTTTGTAGCGCTGTTTGGAAACGCCGCGTTCTGCTTCTTCGCGTAGCCATAACATCGCGTGGTGGAAATCTTGTACTGCGGTTTCTTTGGCTTTTTCGCCTTCGCCGCGGCGGATGAATGCGCCTTCGCCTAACAAGCCTTTGAAAGTTTGTGCGGCGTTTTCCAAGACTTTGTAATCACTACTGTCAACGAAGTCGGCGTCAATGCTGCTTACCTTTACGTTGCCATGGAACATGCGTTCGATGCGCAAGCTGAGCATGCCAGAGAGTTCGTCGCTGCGCACCACGGCTTTCACCGCTGGGTCGTTCATCGCTTTGGTTAACTCTTGCGCAGTTTGTTCTGCGTGTTCTTGGGTATCCATCTTCAATGCTACACCGGTCATGATCGCGGTTAACGCAGCGCGGTCGATAACGCGCGTTAAGCGAGTCATTATGGCGTTCGCCAAGTTGAATTGACGTACCAATTCGCCCAATGCTTCGCCGACGATAGGTTCTGCGCCTGTGCTTGGAATCAAAGCGGCACCGTTCAAAGCGACCGTAGTCATGTAGCTCGCTTCTTCGGCATCATCTTTGAGATAACGTTCGTCGCGGCCTGCTTTGACTTTGTACAACGGTGGTTGTGCAATATAGATATGGCCGCGCTCGACCAATTGTGGCATTTGGCGGTAGAACAGCGTCAACAACAGGGTACGAATATGGGCACCGTCGACGTCCGCATCGGTCATGATAATGATGCGGTGATAGCGCAACTTTTCGACGTTGAATTCGTCAGGCCCGATGCTCGTGCCGAGTGTAGCGATCAGCGTGGTGATCTGCTCAGACGACAACATTTTTTCGAAGCGTGCTTTTTCTACGTTCAAGACTTTACCGCGCAATGGCAAGATCGCTTGGAACTTACGATCACGACCTTGTTTCGCTGAACCGCCCGCAGAGTCACCCTCGACGATGTAGAGTTCGCACAGCGCTGGATCTTTTTCTTGGCAGTCGGCCAGTTTAGAAGACAATCCCAAACCATCCATCACGCCTTTACGACGGGTGAGTTCACGCGCTTTACGCGCTGCTTCACGTGCACGTGCGGCTTCAACGATTTTGCCGCAAATGATTTTGGCATCGTTTGGTTTTTCCATCAGGTAGTCGGTCAGCGTTTTGGTGACGATTTCTTCCACTGGGCCGCGTACTTCAGAAGACACCAACTTGTCTTTGGTTTGTGAGCTGAATTTTGGTTCTGGTACTTTGACAGACAATACGCAAGTTAAACCTTCGCGCATATCGTCACCAGAAACTTCGACTTTCGCTTTCTTCGCAAACTCATGTTCTTCAATGTATTTGTTGATGACGCGTGTCATCGCTGCACGCAAACCGGTGAGGTGAGTACCACCGTCGCGTTGCGGAATATTATTGGTAAAGCACAGCACTTGTTCATTGTAGGCGTCGTTCCATTGCATAGAAACGTCGACGGTAATGTTGGTATTTTGATCGGACATTTTCTCGCCCGTGGCTTGGAAAATAGTCGGATGCAAAACCGATTTGTTTTTGTTGATGTATTCAACGAAGCCGCGTGTACCACCTTCAAACGCAAACAATTCTTCTTTGCCTGTGCGATGGTCGTTCAATTTGATACGCACGCCGTTATTCAAGAACGAGAGTTCACGAATACGTTTCGCCAAGATTTCGTAGTGGAATTCAACGTGGCTGAAAATTTCTTCGTCAGCCCAGAAATGCACTTCAGTACCGCGCTTGTCTGTGTCGCCAACCACTTTGATCGGTGAGCACAATACGCCGTCGATCGTTTCGAGTTCGCGATTTTGTACGGCGCCTTTAGCGAATTCCATCGTATGCAATTTACCGTCGCGACGAATCGTCAGCTTCAATAATTTCGAGAGCGCATTCACGCAAGACACACCCACGCCGTGTAAACCACCAGACACTTTGTAAGAGTTTTGATCGAACTTACCACCGGCGTGGAGCTCAGTCATCACGATTTCCGCCGCGCTACGTTTTGGTTCGTGCTTGTCGTCCCACTTAATGCCAGTTGGAATACCACGGCCATTATCGGTAATCGAAATCGAGTTATCGGTATGAATCGTGACGTTAATCTCAGTACAGTGGCCTGCTAAAGACTCGTCGATGGAGTTATCCAACACTTCGAACACTAAATGATG
>CANHZI010000058.1 GCA_947464955.1 Oxalobacteraceae bacterium | reverse complement strand
CCACGGAAGGCATGAATATACGGCGCGACGGAGCGCAGCCATTGAACGAATTGAACAGAATTTTCCATAGACGAATTATAATCGCAGGACTATGTCATCTAACAAAACTACGAAAAATTCTCCGGAAAAAGTCGCTTCCGATCTGCGTCAACTACGCGATAAGCTGCGCCAGACCGCTCAAGAGGCCGTAAAACCCAATAAATTCCATAGCAAGGCAAAGCCAGCTGCGGTCAAAGATAGTCGGGATCTTGATGAAAATAATGCGGAAAAAGCAATAAAATCGAGCGCACAGAGCCCGATGAATAAGCAGAATCCTCAGCCTGAGTCGCAAAAGCGCGCTGCAAAGCCTTTGCCCAATGAGCGCAAGCAAGAACCCGCAACCACCTTTCGTAACCCGATTCCCACAATAACTTATCCGGAAGAGTTACCGGTTTCTGGGCGTCGACAAGAAATTGCGACTGCCTTACAAGAAAATCAGGTCGTGATTGTGTGTGGTGAAACGGGCTCAGGGAAAACGACCCAATTGCCGAAAATTTGCCTCGAACTCGGACGAGGGCAAAAAGGACTTATTGGGCACACGCAGCCCCGTAGGATTGCGGCTTCATCAACGGCCAAGCGTATCGCGCAGGAGCTTAATTCTCCACTCGGGGAACATGTCGGTTTTAAAGTACGCTTTACTGATACCTTGAGCAAAGGTGCCTCAGTCAAATTGATGACCGATGGTATTTTGCTGGCGGAGACGCAGAATGATCCTTTGCTGCGTCAGTACGACACCATCATCATCGACGAGGCACATGAACGTAGCCTAAACATCGATTTTTTGTTGGGGTATCTCAAGCAAATTTTACCGAAACGTCGTGACCTGAAAGTGATCATTACCTCGGCGACCATCGATGCGCAACGCTTCGCCAATCATTTTGCTGACCATGGTAAAGCCGCACCCATCATTGAAGTGTCAGGGCGCTTGTATCCAGTAGAAGTTCGCTACCGCCCCGTACAAGAGGGTGAAAAAGACAAAGAGCGCGACTTGATGGTGGCGATCACCGATGCAGTTGATGAGTTGTGTCGTTTAGGATCCGGCGATGTCTTGGTATTTTTGCCGGGTGAGCGTGAAATTCGTGATGCCGCGGAAGCCTTACGTAAGCATCATCCACCGCATGTAGAAATTTTGCCTTTGTTTGCTCGCCTGTCTGCGCAAGAGCAAGAGCGGGTGTTCAAAACTTCGAATGCGCGACGCATTGTGCTGGCGACCAACGTTGCCGAAACATCTCTGACAGTGCCAGGAATTCGTTACGTGGTCGATGCGGGTTTAGCTCGTGTGAAGCGCTATAGCTATCGCAATAAAGTCGAACAATTACAGATCGAGCCAGTTGCACAGTCGGCGGCTAACCAACGCGCAGGTCGTTGCGGTCGTGTGGCAGCAGGTGTTTGCATACGGCTTTATGACGAACAAGAATTTAAACAGCGTCCGCCGTTTACTGAGCCAGAGATTTTACGCTCGTCTTTAGCGGCGGTTATCTTGCGCATGAAGTCTTTGCGTTTGACTGATGTAGAAACTTTCCCCTTTATCGAACCACCGATGGGGCGTGCCATCGCAGACGGTTACCAACTCTTGCAAGAGTTAGGCGCCATGGATGACAGCAATCAGTTGACGGCTGTCGGTCGCGAACTCGCTAAGCTTCCGCTTGATCCTAGAGTGGGGCGCATGATCTTGGCTGCGCGCGACAACCAAGCCTTAAGCGAAGTGCTGATCATTGCTGCGGCTTTATCGGTGCAAGACCCGCGCGATAGACCGATGGATGCGCAGAGTGCAGCAGATCTCGCGCATAAAAAATTCGCAGATGAAAAATCTGAGTTTTCTTCTTACCTAAAAATATGGAAGTGGTTTGAAGATGCTGTGGAACACAAGAAAACCAATCGCCAATTGCAAGAAAATTGCCGCAGTAATTTCTTAAGCCAAATGCGCTTGCGCGAATGGCGTGAAGTTCATTCGCAATTGCTGACGATCGTGAAGGAACAAGGCTGGCGTTTAAACGAAGCTCCCGCGACCTACGAGCAATTACATCTCGCTTTGTTGACTGGTTTGCTCGGTAATATTGGATTCAAATCTGAAGAAGATTCTCACTATCTTGGCGCGCGTGGCATCAAATTTTATGTGTGGCCCGGTTCTTATCTGGCGAAGAAAGCTGGTAAGTGGATTATGGCAGCGGAGTTGGTTGATACCACACGTTTGTATGGACGCTGCCTAGCGCAAATTCAACCTGAATGGTTAGAAAAGGTCGGCGGTCATCTTCTGAAAAAATCATATGGTGAGCCGCGATGGGAAAAGCGTACAGGGCAGGTCTCAGGCTTTGAACGGGCAACGCTATACGGTTTGGTGGTGTATAGCCAACGGCGCATTCAATATGGATTGTCCCATCCAGCAGAAGCACGAGAAATCTTCATTCGTGAAGCCTTGGTTGAAGGGGATTTTGACACACGTGCACCATTCCTCGCCTATAACCAGAAACTGGTACGTGAAATCGAAAACATTGAACATAAATCACGACGCCAAGACGTCTTGGTCGATGATCATTTGATTGCGGCATTCTACGACAAGCACCTGCCTGCGGATGTATATAACGCTGTCTTGTTCGAGCAATGGCATAAAGAAGCGACGAAGAATAATCCGAAATTACTCTATCTAAATAAAGACGAATTGATGCGGCATGAGGCGGCTGGTATCACCACTGATGTCTTTCCTAAGACTATGCAGGTGTCGGGTGTTGCTTTGCAGTTGTCCTATCATTTTGAACCGGGTAGTCCACGTGATGGCGTCACTTTGTGGGTGCCTTTATTCTCCTTGAATCAAGTGTCGAACGAGCGCTGTGAGTGGTTAGTGCCGGGTATGGTTAAAGAGAAAGTACAACTCTTGCTGAAATCTTTGCCACAAAAGATTCGTCGTCATTGCGTTCCTTTGCCAGACTACGCTGCTGGATTTTGTGAGCGCAATGATTTCGGTAAAGGGAACTTTCTTGATACGCTTATCGCCGATATACGTGATCAAAAAGGCTTGCAGTGTTTGACGACAGACTTCAAGTTCGAATTGCTACCGCCCCACTTGACGATGAACTTCAAAGTAATCGATGAGCATGGACGTCAGTTAGAAATGGGGCGCAATCTGGCGAGCTTGCGCGCTGAGTTTGGCGCACAAGCGCGAGAAAGTTTTCAAAAAATTGCGAGCGCTGATAAATTGGCTTTATTGGAGGGTGGAAAGCTCCTTGCGAATAAAGATACAACGAGCCATGCATCTAGCCCAGCAAATAAGTCAGCAAATAAGCTAGAGCATAAGCATGCGGCATCTTCGCCGCGATCAGACGCGCTCACTGCACAGCCAGCCGCTATGGCGCAGGAGAACATCACCGCCTGGACTTTCGATGAATTACCTGAGTTACTTGAGGTTCAGCAGGGAAAACAGACTCTAATTGGTTACCCAGCTTTGGTCGACAAACAAACGCATTGCGTGATTGAGGTGTTTGATGATCCTGATGAAGCAGCGCGGATACATCACATAGGCTTGCGCCGTTTGTTTGCACTGCAAATGCGTGAACAATTGAAGTTCCTAGAAAAAAATATTCCTGGCTTGCAGCAAATGGGGATGCAATTTATGTCCTTGGGTTCGCAGGAAGAATTGCGCGAGCAAATCATTACCACTGCCTTAGACCGCGCGTTTATGCAGTCGCCATTGCCTAAGAATTCTGGGGAGTTCAATCGACGCCGTGAAGAAGGTAAGGCGAGGTTGAATCTGTTAGCCAACGAAATTGCACGGCTTGCGGGATTAATTTTGGCCGAATATTACAGCCTGCCGAAAAAGCTGCAAGGACTAAAAGCCCATGCGCAAGCTGCAGCGGACATGCAACAACAGCTACAACAACTAGTGACCAAACGATTTATTGCAGAAGTCGATTTTGTGCAGTTAGCGCATTATCCGCGTTATTTGAAAGCGATCACGGTGCGCATGGATAAATTACGCGCTGATCCAGCGCGAGATTCAAAGTTGATGGCAGAGTGGAATACGGTTGCCGCTCCATGGCAAAGAACACCACGCCGATCAGGTGCTGATGCCGATCCAAAATTAGTCGAGTTCCGCTGGTTGCTAGAGGAGTTACGCGTGTCCTTGTTCGCACAAGAGCTGAGGACGCCGATGCCGGTATCGGTGAAGCGCTTGCAGAAGGTGTGGGAGAGTTTGTTGCGTTAGCGAGACGGTAACATTTATAAACCAAGTAGTGCGCATAACATGTATTTGTCTTTTGAGATTTAAAGATCGAGGTATAAATGAAAAGAATTTTGTTGTTGATCGGCTTGTATTTTGTACTTTTATATGTGCCTGATGCCAATGCTCAAGTTATCAAGACCTCAGTGAAACGCATCTTCGATAACTCGGTTGTCTTGCTTGATGACTATCGAGGTGATTCGAGTATGTTGGAGGAGGCTAAATTGGGTCTGGATCAAGTTCAGAAAAATAATCCCAAATTCCCACCTGTCTATCACGAGCTAGCAAGGTATTTTGTTAAATCTGGCCATACTGTGGGACGGAATTTCAGGCCTGGCGCATTGGAGGATGCAATTTTAGCATTAGAGATGGCGACAAAACTGGATCCTAAGTATGCTGACGCCTATCAATTGAAAAGCCATGTGTTATGGCTTCAAGGAAAAACAAGTGAAAGTTTTGAATCACTTCGTGTAGCAGAAAAGTTAGGTTCCAAGAGTCCCTTTCTGCACATTACATATGGCGATTTGTACGACGAGCAAGGTAATTATGATATGGCGATAGATCGCTACAAACGAGCTCTATCCATGACTGGATTGAAAAGAAATGCAGTAACGAGTGCAAGTGAAGGGTTAATTCGCGTGTACCTCAAGGCAAACAGGATTGATGAGGCAGATCAGATCTATCAAGATCAAACTAAGAACGAACCTAACTCTGCTTGGTTGCATGGGAATTATGCGAAATTTCTACTTTGCGTTCGCGACGACTATGAGAAATCTATAGTTGAATCCAGATTAGCTTTAAATATTATGAACTATCCTGCCGCACGTTTGTGGTTAGCTGGCGCGCTTTATCGTAAATGGGCGGATCAAATTTTGACAGGCAAAGACAATCAGGCAGAACAAACTTACATTGAAGCAAAAAGTGTTATTTCTAACGATATCGCAGTCACCGCAGGTGCGGGTTCGTGCAAGCCGTTAGAAAAAATTCGCGACGCAAAAGATATGATTGCCAATAAAAATAAACTGAGTCCGCCAAAGTGACATTATTTGGGAATAATGTATCGTTTTCCCTTAGCATGTCTTTTGTTTATGCCGTTTTTCCTACATTCTTGGTTGCAGTAAATGGTCAAAGGTGCATTGGGGCGGTAGCGAGAGTATCGTTCTTATTGATTGCTTAGTGGAGGTCGTCCTACTTCTTTCTGATCTAAAAGAAACCCTAGTCCCCAGAATCGTCAAAGACTTATCTCGCGAAAAGCCTCATTTGATCACTAAGCTATTTGGGCGCTAGCACAAGGCGCCAAGCCAATACTCTCTTAAAGCTTCGCGGAGCTCCAAATGAAATTCTGGACGAATCGGTTCGAACATTTTATGTGCCAACAACTGCTGCAGATGGTCGGGATAGTCGAGTGATTGCCATAGACCCCGCATCAGTGCGTAGGTACGCATTAGTAGCGTGACGCCGCGGCCCGCTTCGAGGGCGAAGACTAGATCGACTTGCTTACCGGTGTCGACCAGAGCGCGCGTGAGTTCAAACTTAAAGGCATACAAAAAATCATCGCTGAGATTCTGCTCCAAAACGCTGTAGGACATCGCGTCTAGCCTAAGAAACTCCGGATGAGACTGTACATAATTCGTCACCGTGGCAATCAGTTCTTTGGCGAGTTCTTGCTTTTGTTTTTTGTTCGGTTTTTTGGTCGAGCTCAGTAGGCTGAGGCAGCGGTGAATACTCGATAGCAAACCGGAAAACTCTTCTGCTAACAGTGCCAAGAAAATCTCTTCTTTGGTGCTGAAATACAAATACACAGTGCCTTTTGCAAGGCCTGCTTGGGTCGCGATCGTGGCGACTGCCGGAAGTTGTCGATCATCGGCGAGAAATAAGTCGCGAGCCGCACTCAGAATCAGGCTGCGTTTGATCTGCTTTTCGTCACTGCTGATAGCGCGTGTTTTCATGTTTGATGGGAGTTGTGTTGTAGTCTTATTTTAGCTTTGTTTGCGTATAGATTGCGTCGGATTCAACCACAACTTTTCCTTTTGCATCAGAGTTAGCTAGTGCCCACATCATACTCGCCACTTTGGATGTGCTCACCGCACGATAACGCCTAGGCAGGATCGGCGTGAGCATCTTGGCCAAGAAAATGGCGATCGCTTCGCCTGGTCGTTTTTCGGGGCGAGGTCCGCCATCAAGAAAAGAAGGGCGGACAATGCCGAGTTTAGCAAAACCCAGGGTTTCTAAATCTGCCTCAACTTTGCCTTTCACTTGCAAATAGAAGCTGCCTGAAGTTGCATCGGCACCTAGCGATGAGTTGTACACAAATGTTGATACCCCAGCGTCTTTGGCAATACTTGCAGCGCGTAGGACATAGTCGTGATCAATGGTCCAAAATGCCTCGCGAGTTCCTGCGATCTTCATCGTGGTGCCGAGCGCACAGAGGGCAACATCTACCTGCCACCACGACGCGTCTAGGGGAAGATTGTCGAAATCGACGATAGGGTTCCTTAACTTCGCGTGAGGCGGCAATGGTTTTCTCGTTGGTGCGATCACTTCGCTGATCGTAGTATCTTCTAGCGCTTGTTGCAGCAACTGTTGTCCGACAAGTCCTGTCGCGCCAAGTATTAGGCATTTCATATCGGCACTCCTTCTTTAGTTTTTCATTAAGAGATATGCTAATTTGGTTTGTATGCTACGCGGTGCAAAACGATTTGAGAAGATCGTCAACTTATTGATAAAGCCCGGTACCACACTCGCTTTTCCTGCAAAAAGGGCTTTCAAGCCTATCGCTGCAACGGGTTTGGATTGCATCATCACCATGCGTTGATAGAGCGTTGCTTTTTGTCCTGAGACTTGTAAGAAACTGGTTGCGGTAATACCTGGAGATAACACACTTACTTTGATGTTGTGCTTGGTCAACTCATGATGCAGCGCTTCGCCAAACAACAGCACATAGGCTTTGGAAGCCGAGTAGGCTGCATAAGTAGGCGTGGCTTGGTAGGCACCGATACTGGCGACTAGCAAAATGTTCCCACCTCCATGTTGTTTCATATCTTGGGCGAATACGTGGGTCAGGGCTGTTAAGGAAAACATGTTGAGCTTGAGCATCTCTTCGGTCTTGCTCAAGGCTTGATCGAGAAACTCACCAAATAAGCCAAAGCCGGCATTGTTGATGAGTGTCGTGATTCGTATTCCTTGTGCGTCGAGTGTTTGCTTTAGTTCCGATGCTGCTTCCATGGTGCTCAAGTCTCGCCCCAGTACTTTTACTTTCACAGCATAACGATGTTCGAGTTGTGCGGCGAGTTCTTGCATCGGTTCGATGCGGCGCGCAACCAATACTAAATTTGAACCGCGTTCAGCCAGTAGATGGGCGAAATCGATACCGAATCCGCTTGAAGCTCCAGTGACTAATGCCCAGGTGTTTGTTAAGTTTTTCATTTTGCTATCCTCACTTCTTTGAATTTTAAATGACTAATGGTCATTTTGGTTTGAAAATTAAATGACCGACGGTCATTTTTCTTGTAAAAATAAATGACCGTTGGTCATTTGCTCGTTATCATAGAAAAACATGAACTCACGGTCAAGCAAGTTCGTTAGTAAACAAGTTCTAAAGATTGTCATTTAGTTCTTATTTGGAAACTCACGATGGCGCAGGAAAGTCCTTGTGATTCGAAAAGTGATGTAGTACCTGTCGATACTTACCAAGAAGGTTTACGTCTGCCTTTTGCCCAGTCCGTATGAGTCGGGCTCGCGTCAATTTGCAAATCATCGGTGGTCATGAACAGATACTTGCTGCCCACACGTCCACGATAGATGCTCTTAGCTTCCGATACGGTTCGAGTCACGGCTGCTAAATTCCAAGCATCAGCCATGCTGCATTTGACCGTGCCGGTGAGGAAGAAGGGGTGACGGTGGAAACGCCCCCAATTGCGTGCCTGCTTCGCGTGAATTTGTTGATTCTTGCTGAGATTTTTTTGCGCCCATGCCCAAGTGAAACTGCCACTAGTTTCGTCGTAGATGCCTACGCTTTGAAAGTGGCAGGTCGCCGTTCTGTCACCTGCGAATTTGAAGACGATGACCCCAGCATCGAGATCAGCGGTCCAGCCAGTCTCCTTACCATACTGCCAGTTTGCTGCATGTTGGCGATTGTGCTCAAGCATCTCGTTGAATGCGGTTTGCATGAACAAGCGTGCGCCTTCATCTGGTGTCGATGAAGTTCCCTTAGAGAGAAAAGATAGTAGGAAATTAGTAAATTTGAGCATAATCACGAGCGAAAGCCGTCAACGTACCACGGTCACTATAAACTCATGTGCTAGGCATTGATACGACAAATACAAACAAGATTTCACATGAATTTGCGAAATGAATGTTGCATTATATCATTATTTTTGGCATTGCCTAAATTGTAGGCAATGCAAGAAATTGTATGGAAGGCTTAGAAACGCATCTTAAAGTTAAATCGATTTAGTGCGGCAACAATGGCTAGCATTACGGCAGCGTAGCCCACGCAAGCGAATAAGCCAGCATAAGCAGTCAGCTGATGGAGGGGAGAATGCCATCCGCCAATGTTGAGAATCGCGCCAAGAATGAAAGGAAGCAAGTAACAAACTAAGGGATTTGTTGCAGCGGGTTCGAAGTACTTGGTCCAAGATTGGATGAAACGAAGGTCAATTAAGTAATACAGAAATGAGAAAATGATCACGCATATTGCACTTGAATAAAAGCACCAGCTCGGCGTGGCATAGATTTTAGAAACTGGAAAATGGGGTCGCAGGATTGTCGCTGCAAGGACTAAGGCAATGGCGAAACCAGCCGCTTGCAAAAAGCGTAAGTGATTCGCTGAAGAACCTGTGGGTTTGAAAAATATTGAACTGCATACGAGACCAGTCAAGACGATAGAGGTGTGGGCCGCATGGGCACCTTGACTCAGTAGAAAACTAAAGTTGGGGTAAAGATTATTGAGGCTAGAGTGGCTCAAGGCATAATAAGTGGTGCACAAGACGATGGCGAGCAACAGTGCCATGAGCCTCCCACCTGTGATTTGAAAGATCAGAATCGCTATGAGGTAAGCCCAGCCGATAAGCCCAAGAATTCCCCACCATTGAACCGACATCCATCCCATCTCTTGATCGCCACGATAGCTTGCCGCGAGAAGCACCAATAGTATCAAGCCAGCCCATTTTCCGAGGCACGTCCAAGTTGGATTTTCAAAGCGATATACGCCCCAGAGCAGTAGAAATGCGACATACGATAGTAAAGACCATGTCGCGATCGAGATTGCCATCTTACTTTCATCAAAGCCTGATTCGGCGTTGACCATAAAAAATCCCATTGTGATCAGGCCCAAGGCACGTATCGCACTGTGCTGGATGATCTGCGACGTAGTCTCACCACGTTTTTGTCGCGTTTGATGTCCGAATGGAATGGACATGCCAACGATGAACAGGAAGGCTGGAAAAACTAGGTCCGCAAAGCCCATCGCATCTGCGTCGGCCGGCATGTGCTTGAGCCAAGGGGATATTCCAGCGATGCCGTGCAATTCATTCACCACTATCATGAGAAAAAAAGTGATGCCACGAAAAGCGTCGATAGACAGGATGCGGGATGCTTGCTTTTGGCGATCGATTTGTTTTGTTTCGTTCATTTAATTCACTTTTAAAAGATGCGAAATTGAGATTGTTCTCGCCTTCCTAAAGCAGTCTTATTGTTTAGTAGCTGTTTAGTAGCCGTTCCTGATTTTTGGTGAAGCTGCGCATTCGAATTTGCCCCTGAATTCAGCGATGAGAAATAAAGCATGATCGCCATGCAAATGCGCGAAAGCGTGATCCCTTAGTTAAACCGTCGCATCAGAAATCGCGTCGATATTAAATTGCTTAGCGCTTTTTTCTCAAGCTTTATTTAAAGGCGAAGGGCAGAAACGATCGGGGATAGCGAGTCGATTGCCTTTGCATGTATGGACAAATCAAAGAAGAAACTGCGCAGCAGCAATACCACTGCGTACGGCAGATTCCAGGGTCGCAGGATAGTCGCATGCAGTGTAGTCGCCAGCTAGAACCAGACCAGTATGGGAAGTTCGATTCAATGGGCGTTGTAGGTCGGGAGTGCAGCTAAATGTGGCGCGCTTTTCACTAATGACTTGATGCCACAGTGGTTGACTCAATTCTGGCATGTGCAATACGTCGGCTAATTGTTTGGCAATTTGCTTAACCAAAAGATCTTTGTCGATCGCGATGGCGTTTGCGGCCGCGCTGATGACGACAGCGAGTAAGCCAGATTGATCTTGATGAAGCTGACCCCGATCGAATACGAACTGCCCCCAATGCGCCTGATCTGGGTCATCGACTAGAGCAAAAAATGGACGTTTGAGAGAGGTTGAGCTTGCGTATTGTAAGTAACAAGTCGTGATCGCTTCGTATTCAAAGTCTTGGGGGAACTCGGCAGGCGAAGTATCTACGATTGCTTGATCATCAGCGAGATCTTTCAACATGCGTTTGCTCGTTTCAGCGGGCGTCGCAAGGACTACACTGTCGTAGATCATGGCGCCCATTTCTAATGATGGACAGCTTATTTGCCAGCGATTTGACTCTACTTTTTCTAGGCCTTGTACCATCGCACCAAGACGTATTTGGCCGCCTTTCGCTTCCACAAAACGGGCTGCTGCTTCTGGCAGCAAAGCACTTAGATCTAGCTTCGGGATTAGCATGTCGGAGGCGTTGCGTTTAGCACCTAAGCTATCCCTTAGTACTGCAAGAAAGACTCGAGCTGAGGCGCGATCTGGTGGCGTGTTCAGAGCAGCGATACAAAGCGGATTCCACATGAGCTTGATTAAATTTTCAGTCTGTTGATATCGCTGTAAAAGTTCGGTAACGCTACAATCGATGTTTAACTGCCAGTCCATCCATCGGGCCGTCGTTGAAAAACGTGCGAGTGCCATTTTGTCTTCGCGACTGAGCCCTTGTGCACGCAAAAGCGCAAATGCAAGGTGGAGTGGCGCCGGCAGGTGTGGCGCAATAAACTGCATGCCACTTCCTTCGGGATAGATCATCTGCAGTGGGAGGCGCAGAAAACACTGTTCGTTGTTGAGGTTTAGGGCTTTTAACAGCTTGAGACAAGAGGTATACGCACCCAACATGATGTGCTGGCCGTTGTCGAGATTTTTGCCTCGAACCTCCACCTTACGTGCGCGCCATCCTAGTAGACGACTTGATTCTAGCCAATGGACTTCATGGTTGTTTTGTGCAAGGGTCACCGCTGCAGCTGCACCGGCCCAACCGCCACCAACGACAGCTGTCTTCTTTCGATTCACAGAGCTGCTATTTTTCATGTGCTGCCTTTTTATTGGTGGTCAGCCACGAATGTAGGTAGTCCACGCTAGCCATAGCTTGCGTATAGGCGTTAAGGAAATTCTTTGTTTGAGAACCTGGAACTGGTCTGCTTTAATCTCTTCGAGCAATGCACGGTAAATGGCAGCCATGATAAGACCGGTGCGTTGAGCACGTCTGTCTTCTTGCGGCAAAAGTGCGAAGGCCTCTTCGTAAGTCTTCTGCGCACGTTCATATTGAAACTGCATTAAGGCTTCAAATGCAGGGGTATGGCGAGCGTTTAGAATGTCGCTTGCAGGCACTGAAAACTGCTGGAGTTCATTGACGGGAAGATAGATTCTACCTTTTCGAGCATCCTCTCCGACGTCGCGAATGATGTTGGTCAGTTGAAATGCTAAACCAAGTTTTTCCGCAAACTGTTTGGTTTGAAGGTTCTTAATGCCAAAGATACTCGCAGAGAGAATACCAACAACGCCAGCCGCATGCCAACAATACTTTTGTAAACCGATGAAATCCAAATATCGATTCTGATTCAGATCCATTTCCATGCCGTCGATAATCGCAATCAGATGGGCATGTTCCAGTTGATAGACCTGCATATGTGGACGTAAAGCGGTGGTGACAGGGTGTGTTGGTGCATCTTGCTGCATTGCTTGCACTTCTTTACGCCACCAAGCTAGTTTTGTCCGAGCGACTTGTTCGTCGCTGCAGTCGTCAACAACATCATCGACTTCACGGCAGAACGCATAGAGTGCGGTAATTGCTCGACGTTTCTCGTTCGGGAGAAAAAGGAAGCTGTAATAAAAACTGGAGCCGCTCGCAGCAGCTTTTTGTTGGCAATATTCGTCGGGTGACATGCTGAAAATTGATTTTGTGCAATGAATTAAGGCGTTATGCTAACTGGTTCGCAGGTTTACTACAAATCTGATTGTGTTTCAGTGCTGCCTTTCAGATTGCTCTTGAGGTCTTTTGGGGCAGCTTTGGATGTACATTTCTTTACAAGAAATAGCCTTATTAATGGTGTCAGCTTGTTGTACAATGCGGGCTCGGTGCCAGTTCGGGTCGCTTTGTCTTCCCCAGTAGTAGATTGGTTTTCACTGATAAATGAAAATGTGCCAAGGGCATTTGGTTGTTGACTTGTACTTTGAAGGTAGGTCTATCTTGAAGAAATTGAATAAGAAAACGGTTTTTTTCGCTAGCGTTCTTGGACTTGTTTTGGCAGGTTGCGGTGGGTTTGTTTATACCAGCGTCGGCGGTAAAGTAACAGGCTTAACGACTGACAGCGTCATTGTTTTGCGAAATGAGAGTAATTATCAAGTCAAGCTAACCGCAGACGGTAATTATTCCTTTCGCGTAGCGAGTAATGCTGCTTACACGATTTCTGTTTTGCTGCAGCCAAATCCGGTCAATTGCACGATCGCAAACGCGTCGGGTCAAATGCGTGGTGAAGCCGCTGTGACGAATGTCGATGTGCAATGTGTGCCGAATGTCAAAATTGGCGGAACCTTGACAAACTTAGGCGATGCGAGCGCCGTAACATTGGCTGTTAATGGAGATACGGACCATCCAACCACGCTGACAGCGAATGGACCATTTACCTTTTCTCGTTACGTGGTAGATGGACAGGCCTATACAGTAACCGTTGCATCGCCACCGAGCGGAAAAGTTTGCGTTGTAACAAATGGAACTGGTACGGCAAGAATGGCTAGCCCAGCGACTAATATCGGTGTCAATTGTGTGAGCGGTGTACCGGTTGGAGGCACTATAAGCGGCTTGAAAGCCAATACCTTACTCGTTCTGTCGAATAATGGTGGTGATGCTATTAATTTGCAGGCAGATGGCGTCTTTAATTTTAGGTTTAGCTTGTTAGATGGCCAAGCATATGATGTTCAAGTAACGACGCAGCCGGCCGGTCAAAAATGCACAGTAAACAATGGAAAAGGTGTCGCTTCTCTTGCGAACCCTACGCCTGCTTCAGCAATTTCTGTAACTTGCGTTGCGGCTTAATTTGTCGACTTAAGAAATGTTGATCAAAAAAACCAGGCTCGCCTGGTTTTTTTGTTTATAAGCATTGCAGATTGTCTGCTTGATCGAAGAAGTAGATATCCTCGTGTTTGAAGCCCCAATGGCCTCCTTTTATACGAACAAAAGGTTCAAAACTAAAGAATTGAATGTCGCCGAGTGGGGTATGGTCATCCGCTTGAATGAAGTGACGGTCTTCGCGTTTGCTGACGATACTGTGGCCAACGTTGCCGCGGAAATCAAGGTTCACAAATCCTTTCTCTCGAATCCTGACGTTTGCCCATTCGAACAATTGGTGTAGCGTGTGCTGTGGTTTCAGCCACTTCATTAGCTCTTGATGAATATGCTGTTGGAATTGAAAACCGTTTTGATATTCTCTGGTTTTGGGTTGGCTTACCCACGCCCCGAGTTCATAGGCAAAAGTGCGTGAATAATCTCCCCAAATCTCACCAAGCATGGGACTGAGGTCGATGCTAACAAGATTGGTACCACCCAATTGTTCGTCATTGGGGATATAGGATTTTCCTGAAATGGATAGGCAACTTCGGCTCCCGAGTAATACCTGGGCGGGGCAATCATAATACCAAGTATCTGGGTATCCTAATTTTGCCAACATACTTGTCGCCTTCTGCGCAATGCTCATTTCGCTGTCGTGCATCGTGAGCAAGGCAGGTAAGTCACGCAAGACGGCTTTCGCCGCTGCTTGAACTTGTCGAAACTGCTGTATTTGTTGTGGGTTAGGTTTCACTTGCGTCTTCTTTTTCATCTACATCACGAGGCTGCGCCATGCCAACTTTACTGCGTCTGTTTTTTTGATTGTGGGGCGTTGGTCGAAAACATCGAAATCAACTTGTTCTAATTTATCCAAGATAAGCAGACCACCTTGAACAATCATTCTTAACTCGTAGCCAAATCGTCCAGGGAGTTCTAACGCTAGAGAGGATCCTTGTAACATCATATCTCGAGCTCGGTTAACCTCGAATTGCATAAGCTTTCGCCAAGCATCGCCAGACCTCATTTTAAGAGACTCATCGATACCGAATTCTTGAAGGTCGGCTAAAGGCAAATAGATTCGCGATTTGTTGAGATCGATAGCGACATCCTGCCAGAAATTGATTAATTGTAATGAGGTGCAGATCAAATCAGAACGCATTTCCTGCGATGGGGTATTTTGTTTGAAAAGATGCAACATAATGCGTCCAACAGGGTTTGCTGATCGGCGACAGTAGTCTTGCAAACTCTCAAAGCTGGCGTAACGCTTTGTCACTACATCTTGTTTGAATGCCGAAAGTAAGTCGCGAAACAGCTGTATCGGGATTTGATATTCGAAGATGACTTTGGATAAATCCATGAATAGTGCTGAGGCGCTAGGATTACCTAGTTCAATGTTATCTAGTTCGGACTCATATTGATTGAGTAATTCAAGCCGCTGTTCGTTACTTAGCTCGCCTTCATCAGCAAAATCGTCCGCACTACGTGCAAATGCATACACGGTGCGAACTGCAGGGCGTATTTTTGCGGGTAGTAACCAAGACGCAACTGGGAAATTTTCGTAGTGACTAATTGTCATAAAAGCACTTAGAAATAAATGACTCAAAAGTCATTGGCAAACGAAACTTTCGTCATTATAATTACTTACCCGCGAGTCAGTTATTAATTTACCTGTGTTTTGTAAGAGCCAAGGCATTTCTTTTGACCTACAGAAACAAACGCGTGATATATATTCGGGATCTAAGCAGCGAACGATAGCGACTGGTGTGTTCTAGCTAGTTGGCGTGACGACCGCTATCGATGATTCCTCCGCTTGGCTTTCACTGTTGTGCCGCATTAGTAAAGGAAATCTTCGTGTTAATTTTAAATCAATCTCAAGTAAAGCGTACGGTGAAAGCATCGACGCGCTCTCCTTATTTGCTGTCGACTTTGCTTTTGAGCTTGTCGATGGCGCTTGTGGCATGCAGTAAGCCTGCTGAAAAAACAGAAGACATCCGTCCCGTGCGAGTCATCACAGCGGCATTGGAAGGTGCTGAGCTACAAACCGAATTTTCTGGTGAAATTCGTGCGAAAGTCGAATCGCGTCTCGGCTTCCGTGTGCCAGGAAAAATCATCGCGCGAAAAGTCGATGTCGGCACCATAGTGAAACGCGGTCAAGTGTTGATGCAACTCGATCCTCAAGATTTATTGTTAGGCCAGGCGCAAGCAAAGGCTGGTTTGATGGCCGCAGAAAGTAATCGTGACTTGGCGAAGGCAGAGTACAAACGTTATCAAGAATTGCGTGAGAAGAATTTTGTAGCGCAAGCCGTGCTCGATGCGAAAGAGACCACTTATAAAGCGGCACAAGCAAGCTATGAACAAGCGAAGGCAGGCTTATCGAATCAATCGAATCAAGCCTCTTACAGCACCCTGGTCTCGGATGTCGATGGTGTGGTGACAGGTATTGATGCTGAAGTCGGTCAAGTTGTGGCTGCAGGCACACCAGTTGTGCGTGTGGCTAAAGCAGGCGAGCTCGATATGGTGATTGGTATCCCTGAAGATCGCATCAATTCCATCCGCCAAATGAAGGATGTGAACGTTCGTTTATGGGCAAATAAAAATGAAGTGATTGTCGCCAAGTTGCGTGAATTGTCTCCGATCGCTGATCCAGTAACACGTACTTTTACTGCAAAGTTAGCGTTGCCAGCGAATGCGAATGGCATCAAATTGGGAATGACGGCGAGTGCCTCATTCGGCATGAAGAATCCACACTCCATGATTCGCTTGCCATTAACGGCCTTATTCCAAGATAAAGCCGCAAGCTCGGTTTGGGTCGTTGAGAATGGTGTTGTCCGTTTGGTGCCAGTGCAAGTTGGCTCCACTACCGATGAAGATGTGTTGATCGCAAGTGGTTTGACAGCAGGTCAAACTGTGGTAACGGCTGGTGTAAATCTATTGAAGCCAGGTCAAAAAGTAAGCATTCTTGGCGCAGAGGCTGCAGCGAAATCTAGTGCTGCTGCAGCAAGTGCATCTGCTGGAGCAAGTAAATGAGTGATCATCCTAAAGAAAAATCCGAGGGGTTTAATCTCTCTCGATGGGCACTAGAGCATATTCCACTGACCCGTTATTTGATCGTTGCCTTACTCTTGGGCGGGATCTTTAGTTTTAATCGTCTGGGTCAAGACGAAGATCCGCCGTTTACCTTCCGCGCGATGGTGGTGCGTGCAGTATGGCCAGGCGCAACGTCTTTGCAAATGGCAGATCAGGTGACTGATAAATTAGAAAAGAAACTGCAAGAAACACCCTACATCGATAAGATCCGCAGTTACTCGAAGCCGGGTGAAACCCTGATTATTTTGCAGTTGCGTGAATCGACTCCACCGAAAGAAACAGCGCAAACTTGGTATCAAGTGCGAAAGAAAATTGGTGACATGAGGGGCACGCTGCCAGCGGGCGTGGTTGGGCCATTCTTTAACGATGAGTTCGGTGACACCTATGGCTCCATTTTCGCTATTTCGGGCGATGGCTTCAATTACGAAGAAGTGCGCCAATATGCTGATTTTGTTCGCCAACAATTGCTGCGTATTCCTAAGGTCTCGAAAGTTGAGATGTTCGGTGTGCAGGATGAAAAAATTAACATTGAGTTCTCACAGAAAAAGTTTTCTCAGCTCGGTGTTTCCTTTGAAACTATCGTGGCACAAATCGCTGCACAAAATAGTGTGGAGGGAACGGGTGTCTTGACGACGTCAACCAGTAATCTGCAAGTGCGTGTGTCAGGTGCTTTGATGACCGTGAAAGACCTTGAGAACCTTCAGCTACGCGCTAATGGAACTACTTTCAGGCTTGGTGATTTCGCGAAAATTAAGCGCGAATACAAAGATCCACCAGGCGACAAAATGCGCTTCAATGGTAAAGAGGTGATCGGCTTAGGCATTTCGATGGAGAAGGGTGGCAACATCATCGACCTCGGCAAAAATCTTGAAAAGACAGTAGGCTCAATTAAGTCGCAACTCCCTGTCGGTATTCAGTTGGAACGTGTATCCGATCAACCGAAGATTGTCGCTTCATCTGTGGGTGAGTTCGTTAACACCTTGATTGAAGCGGTAGTGATTGTGTTGGCAGTCAGCTTCCTGTCACTGGGCTTGCATACCAAACCATGGCGCTTGGATGTATGGCCAGGTCTGGTGGTGGGTTTGACGATACCATTGGTGCTGGCGGTGACATTCTTGTTCATGCGTATTCTAAATATTGATCTGCACAAGATTTCGCTGGGTGCTTTGATTATCGCCCTAGGCTTATTGGTAGATGATGCCATTATTGCGGTTGAGATGATGGTGCGTAAGATGGAGGAGGGCTTCTCGCGCTTCGATGCAGCGACCTTCGCTTATACCTCAACGGCGATGCCAATGCTGACAGGTACCTTGATCACAGCTGCTGGTTTCTTGCCGATCGGTTTGGCGGAATCCGCTGCGGGTGAATATACCTTCTCCATGTTTTCTGTAAATGCTTTGGCCTTGATAATTTCTTGGATGGCAGCGGTGTTGTTCACGCCATATTTGGGTTACTTGCTACTGAAAGTGAAGCCGCATGCGGGTGCGGATGGTCATCATGAATTGTTCGATACGCCTTTCTACACGCGTTTCCGTGCTTTGGTGAACTGGTGCGTGGAATGGCGTAAGACGACGATTGCGATTACTTTGTTTGTTTTTGGTCTTGGCGTTTTTGGCTTTAAATTTATCGAGCAACAGTTCTTCCCAGATTCGAGTCGTCCTGAATTGATGGTTGAGTTGTGGTTGCCAGAGGGATCATCGTTCAAAGCAACGGAAGCACAGGCGAAGAAATTTGAGGCGTTTATCCAGAAGCAGCCAGGTGTGCAAAGTGTGACAAGTTATGTCGGCACTGGTAGTCCACGTTTCTATCTGCCTTTGGATCAAATCTTCCCGCAGACTAACGTGACACAGATTGTAGTCTTGCCAAAAGATTTGAAGGCTCGCGAGAGTTTGCGTCTCGCGATTAATAAGGCTTTTAAAGAGGATTTCCCTGAAGTTCGCGGACGGGTGAAGCTGCTGCCAAACGGACCTCCAGTTCCTTATCCCGTGCAATTCCGTGTGACAGGTTTGGAAGTGGCAAAAGTGCGTGAAGTTGCTGATCGCGTCAAAGAAGTGATGCGCGCGAATCCAAATGCTTTGGGTGTCAACGATAACTGGAATGAGTCGGTCAAAGTGGTTCGTATTGATATGGACCAAGACAAGTTGCGTGCTCTGGGAATTACATCGCAAAGTGTGATGCGGGCAGCGAACACGATTTTGACGGGTACGACTGTTGGACAGTTCCGCGAATCGAATCGTTTGATTGATATCGTGGTGCGTCAGCCAGTTGATGAGCGCTCAACCGTGCAAGCTCTGGCCAGCGCGAATGTGCCGACGGCGAGTGGTAAGACTGTGCCTTTATCGCAAGTGGCGACGATTGCTTTGGCATGGGAACCTGGTGTGGTTTGGCGCGAAGGGCGTGAATGGGCTGTCACGGTTCAGTGTGACGTGGTTGATGGAATTCAAGGTCCAACGGTTTCGTCGCAAATTAATCCAAAATTGGATGCGATTCGTGCCACTTTACTGCCTGGTTATAAGATTGAGTTGGCGGGCGCCGCCGCTGATAGTGGTAAGGCGCAAGAATCGATCGCTGCAAACGTGCCTTTGGTGATCTTTATTATTTTCACTTTGCTGATGTTGCAATTGCATAGTTTCTCACGCGCAGTGTTGGTATTCTTGACTGGCCCATTGGGCGTGGCTGGTGCTGCAATGGCGCTCTTGATTTTGCAAAGACCGTTTGGGTTTGTCGCGCAGCTCGGCGTGATTGCCTTGTTTGGGATGATTATTCGAAACTCGGTTATTTTGATTGACCAAATTGAACAAGATAGGGCGGCTGGTGTTGATGCTTGGACGGCAGTTGTCGAAGCTGCGGTGCGTCGATTCCGTCCAATTATCCTGACAGCGGCTGCAGCCGTATTGGCGATGATTCCTTTGTCGCGCTCAGTCTTCTGGGGGCCAATGGCCGTCGCCATCATGGGTGGTTTGATTATTGCAACCGCGTTGACTTTGTTATTCTTGCCTGCCTTGTACGCGGCTTGGTTTAGGGTCAAAAAAACGGTATAGATTGAACTAACCAACGAGAAGAGTGCTTTTTAGAAAGTTCTCGCAGGAAAATTTGCTAGTCTTTAAGCAACACATTTCTCGTTGGATTACATCTTCTTTCAATTTCAACACAAAAAATGCGAGACAAGCTAAAGCAAAATCTAGTAGAATAGTTGGTTGAAGTTGAAATGCCACATGCAATAGTTAGGGGCGACACTTGGAATTTAGGTCGCCCTTTGCTTTTGTACCGGTTTTTCTACCGGTAAGTGTTTTCATCCCGCGAGGATGGCGAAATTGGTAGACGCACCAGGTTTAGGTCCTGACGCCAGCAATGGTGTGGGGGTTCGAGTCCCCCTCCTCGCACCACAGATTATTTTATTTGGACGATTTTCATGGCAACTGCAGTCGAAACTTTAGAAAAATTAGAACGCCGCATTACGATTTCATTTCCAATCGCTGATATGCAGCCGGAAATTGAAAAGCGTTTGAAAGTACGTGCTCGTACAGCAAAAGCACCTGGTTTCCGTCCAGGTAAAGTGCCGATGAAAATGGTCGCGGCACAATACGGCTACCAAGTTGAGAACGAAGTTCTGAACGAAAAGGTCGGTATCGCATTCAGTCAAGCAGTGCAGGAAAATAACTTGCGCGTTGCTGGTTACCCACGTATCGAACCAAAGAAAAGCTATTCCGACAACTACCTGACTTTCGATGCAACTTTTGAAGTGTATCCAGAATTGACAGTCGGTGATTTGTCTGGCGTTGAAGTTGTTCAAGTTAAAACAGACGTGACAGATGCTGAAATCGAAAAAACGATCGACATCTTGCGTAAGCAACGCGTTCACTTCCACGTTAAAGGCGAGCAAGGCGCGCACGGCGACGGTGGTGCAGATCAATCTGCACAAAAAGGTGACCGTGCAACAGTAGATTTCGTCGGTACAATCGATGGTGTTGAGTTTGCAGGCGGTAAAGCTGAAGGTTTTGCGTTTGTTTTGGGTGAAGGCCGTATGTTGCCAGAGTTTGAAGCAGCGACTTTGGGCCTGAAAGTGGGTGAATCTAAAGTGTTCCCATTGGCATTCCCAGAAGACTACCATAGCAAAGATGTTGCTGGTAAGACTGCAGAATTCACAGTAACTGTGACGAAGATTGAATGGGCGCATTTGCCAGAAGTCGATGCAGAATTCGCAAAAATGTTGGGCGTGGAAGATGGCGACCTCAGCAAAATGCGTAATGACATCAAAGAAAACTTAGAGCGCGAAGTTAAAGGTCGTGTAAAAGCAAAGACTAAAGATAGCGTGATGGATGCATTGGTCAAAGCAGTTGAGTTTGACGCTCCAAATGCATTGATTGAACAAGATGCACAACGCTTAGCTGAAATGACACGCCAAGATATGGCACAGCGTGGCATGAATGTGAAAGATGTTCCATTCCCAACTGAATTGTTTACAGCGCAAGCTGAACGTCGCGTACGTTTGGGTTTGATTTTGGCTGAATTGGTTAAGACAAACAACTTGCAAGCGACTGCTGAGCAAGTGAAAGCGCAAGTAGAAGATTTCGCACAGAGCTACGAAGATCCACAGCAAGTTGTGAAATACTACTACAGCGATCGTAATCGTTTGGCAGAAGTAGAAGCCCTTGTATTAGAAGAAAACGTCGTTAACTATGTCTTGGGTAAAGCAAAAGTCACTGACTCTGTTTTGCCATTCGACGAACTGATGGGTAATACTCAAGCACAATAAGGATATTCTATGACAGGCATCATCCATAATTCAGCGTTAGATACAAATATGCTAGGCATGGTGCCGATGGTGGTAGAGCAAAGTGGGCGTGGTGAACGCGCCTACGATATCTACTCCCGTTTGCTCAAAGAACGTGTAATTTTTTTGGTCGGTCCAGTGACAGATCAGGCTGCGAATCTGATCGTGGCACAGTTGCTGTTTTTGGAAAGTGAAAATCCAGAGAAGGATATTTCCCTTTACATTAATTCACCAGGTGGTTCTGTTTCAGCTGGTATGGCAATCTTCGATACGATGCAGTTCATTAAACCTGATGTGTCAACACTGTGCACTGGTTTGGCAGCGTCAATGGGTGCTTTCTTGTTGGCGGCGGGTGCAAAGGGTAAGCGTTTTTCTTTGCCTAACTCCCGTATTATGATTCATCAGCCGCTTGGTGGTGCACAAGGCCAAGCGTCCGATATCGAAATTCAAGCGCGTGAAATTTTGTATTTGCGCGAACGATTGAATGGTATTTTGGCTGAGAAAACAGGTCAATCGATTGAGCAAATTGCTAAGGACACTGACCGTGATAATTTCATGTCAGCTGAGGCAGCCGCGCAATATGGTTTGATTGATCAAGTTCTAACACATCGTAGTTAAAGTTAAGCAAAATCATAGACGCCCGCATCTTTGCTGATGCGGGCGTTTTTTTATGTCTCACTTTGATGTCCATATTCGTATTTCCCTCACAAAAGACCTGAAATAGTGCAGACTACTCGGCAAGCTTTGCGGTTTTTGCAGTAATATAACGGTCATCAAATACTTCGTTTATAAATTATTAGTTCTATGTCTGAAAAGAAAAGCTCCTCTGGCGAAAAATTACTGTATTGCTCTTTTTGCGGTAAAAGCCAACACGAAGTGAAGAAACTGATTGCGGGTCCATCCGTCTTCATTTGCGACGAATGTATCGATCTCTGTAATGACATTATTCGCGACGAGATTAATTCTCTCGAACCAATTACTTCTTCAAAAACCGATTTGCCAACACCTGTAGAGATTACAGAGTTGCTGGATCAATATGTTGTCGGACAAGAAAAGGCCAAGCGCATTCTTGCAGTAGCGGTGTATAACCATTACAAGCGATTGAAGCACTTAGGCAAGAAGGATGATATTGAACTGGCCAAAAGTAATATCTTGCTAGTCGGTCCAACGGGCTCTGGTAAAACCCTGTTGGCACAAACCTTGGCGCGTATGTTGAACGTGCCCTTCGTGATCGCCGATGCGACAACATTGACCGAAGCAGGTTACGTTGGTGAAGACGTTGAGAATATCATTCAAAAGTTGCTGCAGAACTGTAACTATGAAGTCGAACGTGCGCAAAAGGGCATCGTGTACATCGATGAAATCGATAAAATTTCTCGTAAGGCTGAGAACCCATCCATTACACGTGACGTTTCCGGTGAAGGTGTGCAACAGGCTTTGCTGAAATTGATCGAAGGCACAATGGCTTCAGTGCCGCCACAAGGTGGTCGTAAGCACCCGAATCAAGACTTCATTCAAATTGATACAACGAACATCATGTTTATTTGTGGTGGGGCGTTTGATGGCTTGGCGAAGATTATTTCCGATCGCTCAGAGAAGAGCGGCATCGGTTTCTCTGCTAGCGTGAAGAGCCAAACGGAAAAAACGGCAAGCCAAGTGATGCTCGATGCAGAGCCACAAGATTTGATTAAGTTCGGCATTATTCCTGAGTTAGTTGGCCGTTTGCCAGTTATCGCCACCTTGAACGAGTTGGATGAAGCTGCTTTGATTCAAATTTTGGTTGAGCCGAAAAATGCGCTGATCAAGCAATATGCCAAATTGCTTGACATGGAAGGCACGGAGCTTGAAATTCGCCCATCGGCACTGCAAGCAATCGCTAAGAAGGCGATCGCACGTAAGACTGGTGCGCGTGGTTTGCGTAGCATCCTTGAGCACGCTTTGTTGGATGTGATGTACGAACTTCCAAGTGAGAAAAATGTAGCTAAAGTCGTTATTGATGAAAATACGATAACGAACGGTGCGAAACCTTTGCTCATCTATAACGAGCAACCTAAAGTAGCAGGGGCCTAATCAAAATTGATAAAAAACGATAAAAATCGTCGGATTTTGCTCAAAAATGGATGAAATCTGACTTTTTTGTTGTACCTGACGCATTTGCCTGTGCAATTGCAAAATTAGCGGTACAATTAAATCAAACAATAGAAACCGGCTTCAATCGGAAAGCTACCCGGAGACACCTCTGAGTAGCTTTTTTTATTGTTTTTTTCGGATGACGGGCTTGAGTTTTAGCCTAGTGCGCCAATCTATTAACTGAAATTTTTTAAAAGGTGCGCCATGACAACTTCCATCATTAAAGAACGTACAGAGTTACCATTATTGCCATTACGCGATGTAGTGGTGTTCCCACATATGGTAATCCCTTTGTTTGTCGGTCGTCCTAAGTCTATTAAAGCTCTAGAAGCTGCAATGGAGCATGGTAAGTGCATCATGCTAGCGGCGCAAAAAGCTGCGGCAAAAGATGAGCCCTCAGCAGAAGATATCTACGAAATTGGCTGTATCGCCAATATTTTGCAGATGCTAAAGCTGCCCGATGGCACAGTTAAAGTGCTCGTTGAAGGAGCGCAGCGCGCTCGTATTCATAAAATTCAAGATGGCGAATCTCATTTCGTCGCAGACTTGACTCCTGTGGCGCCAGAAGAAGGTGATGACTCAGAGGTCGAGGCGATGCGCCGTGCGATCGTTCAGCAGTTTGATCAATACGTGAAGCTGAATAAGAAAATCCCACCTGAAATTTTGGCGTCTCTTTCCGGTATCGATGATGCTGGGCGCTTGGCCGATACCATCGCAGCACACTTGCCATTGAAGCTTGAGCAAAAGCAAGTCATCTTGGAGATCTTCAGTGTCGCAAAGCGCCTCGAACATTTGCTTGGTCAACTCGAAGGTGAGCTCGATATTCTGCAAGTTGAAAAACGCATCCGTGGTCGCGTTAAGCGCCAAATGGAGAAGTCTCAGCGTGAGTATTACCTGAACGAGCAAGTCAAAGCGATTCAGAAAGAACTCGGCGAAGGCGAAGAGGGCGCTGATATCGACGAACTCGAGAAGAAAATCACTGCAGCGAAGATGCCAAAAGAAGCACGAGACAAGGCGATGAATGAGTTGAAGAAACTCAAAATGATGTCGCCGATGTCCGCGGAGGCTACGGTCGTTCGTAATTACATCGATACTATCGTCAATTTGCCTTGGAAGAAAAAATCCAAGGTCAATAATGACTTGAGTAATGCTGAAAAAGTCTTGAGTGACGATCACTACGGACTGGATAAAGTTAAAGAGCGCATCCTTGAATATTTGGCGGTACAGCAACGTGTCGACAAATTGAAGGCGCCGATTCTTTGCTTAGTCGGTCCTCCAGGTGTGGGTAAGACGTCTTTGGGTCAATCGATCGCAAAAGCGACGAATCGCAAGTTCGTACGTATGGCTTTAGGTGGTGTGCGTGACGAAGCAGAGATCCGTGGCCATCGTCGTACTTACATCGGTTCTATGCCTGGCAAGATCTTGCAAAGTTTGTCTAAAGTCGGTGTACGTAATCCGCTGTTTTTGCTGGATGAGGTTGACAAGATGGGCGCGGACTTCCGCGGTGATCCATCCTCAGCTTTGTTGGAGGTGTTGGATCCAGAGCAAAACCATACGTTCTCTGATCATTACATCGAAGTGGATTTTGATTTATCAGATGTGATGTTTGTTGCCACATCTAATTCCTACAATATTCCAGCACCATTGTTGGATCGTATGGAAGTGATTCGTCTCTCCGGTTATACAGAGGATGAAAAAGCAAGCATTGCACAACGCTATTTGCTGCCTAAACAGATTAAAAATAACGGTTTGAAAGAAGAGGAGATCAATGTCTCTGAATCCGCGATCCGTGACATTATCCGTTACTACACGCGTGAAGCTGGTGTGCGTTCTTTAGAACGTGAAGTATCAAAAATCTGTCGCAAGGTAGTTAAGATGCTGCTTCTCAAAAAGAACGAGAAGAAAGCCACGATTACGTCGAAAAACTTGGATAAATACTTGGGTGTGCGCCGTTACGATTTTGGCGTGGCCACAAAAGAAAACCAAGTTGGACAAGTGGTGGGATTGGCGTGGACAGAGGTCGGTGGCGATTTGTTGACGATCGAAGCAGTATCGATGCCAGGTAAAGGCGGCACGATTCGTACAGGTACGCTTGGCGACGTGATGAAAGAATCGATTGAGGCTGCTCGTACAGTTGTTCGTAGTCGTGCTGCTCGTTTGGGTATCAAGGCTGATGTCTTCGAGAAGACAGATGTGCATATTCACGTACCTGAAGGGGCGACGCCAAAAGATGGACCTTCTGCTGGTATTGCGATGACGACTGCACTGGTTTCAATCTTCACGGGAATTCCTGTGCGTGCAGACGTCGCGATGACGGGTGAGATCACTTTGCGTGGAGAAGTCTTGCCCATTGGTGGCTTGAAGGAAAAGTTGTTGGCAGCGCACCGCGGTGGCATCAAAACGGTGTTAATCCCAGAGGAAAATGCGAAAGATTTGGCAGATATCCCTGATAACGTGAAGAACAAACTGGAGATTATTCCAGTGCGTTGGATTGATAAAGTTTTGGAAGTTGCTTTGGAACGTCAGCCAGTTGCGCTGACTGAGGAAGAGATGGCGGTTCCAGCCGTAGCAAAGGCGGAAGCAGCGACTGATACTTCCACAATTAAGCATTAAGTTTTTCGGTGTTAGTCTGAGAAGGCTCTTGTAAAAGAGTCTTCGAAGCTTTCATCGAGACCTATTCTGATATCAGTCATTTGAGTCGAAAAAAAGCCCGATTAGTTGAACTGACCCCAAATAGTTGGACAGTTTGTTAGTTATGCATAGGAGGGCTGATTTCTATATTGAACAGGACTCAGCCCTTTTAGTTTTAGTTTGATTCGCTCGTGATTATAGTAGTGAATGTATTCTTTGATACCCTGTTCAAGTTGTTCGACACTCGTGAATTTATTGAGATAAAAAAATTCCGTCTTTAAAACGGCAAAGAAACTCTCCATCGCGGCGTTGTCTAGACAATTACCTTTGCGCGACATACTTTGCACAAGACCCCGTGATGCTAGTGATGTTTGATATGCTTGCATGCGATACTGCCATCCTTGGTCAGAGTGCAAAATCGGTTGATCTTTTGGCGACAGCCGTTTAAAAGCCTTTT
>CANHZI010000057.1 GCA_947464955.1 Oxalobacteraceae bacterium | reverse complement strand
GTTCTGGGATTGGAGAGCCAGCTTCTGCCTGCTTCAGGATTGCGATAATCTGGCTGTCGGTGTAACGGGATGTCTTCATGTAAAACCTCTAAAAATCAAATTTAGAAAATTCTACTTATAAGTCCGATTATTTGCTGGGGGGATTACCGTATATTTGAATGCGGTCACCAAATTCAATCATAAAACGATTTATGGCCATACGCCAATTGTGAATTGGCATGGTTCATTTTTTTGCAGCCTGAGAGATGGCGAGATACACTACTTTCATGGCTGAATCATCCGAGGGGGATAATCTTGCACATGTTTCGAAAAAGAGAAGGGCCGTCTGTAATGACCCAGTAAATTCCTGCTCAGGTGATAATATCGAAAGGAAATCACATGAGTACAAAAATGGAAGACGAATTTAAGCGTTGGACGGCCAAGCGTAAAGCGGCATTGGTGACGGAAATTATTCAGGGTAAGACGACGATCTCAGAGGCGAGTCGTTCCTTTGATATCCCACCTTCAGAGATTGAAGAATGGATTGATGAGGCGAAGCGAGGCATGGAGAATGCGTTACGTGCTAAGCCACTAGACATCAAAGAACAATATGAGCGGCAATTGAAGGAGCTGCAAGAAGCCTACGGGGAGGCGATGTTGGAGCTGCGTGCCAGAAAAAAGCTGGCGTCCCTGCTGGGCGAGGAAGACAAATGATTGAGTCGCTTCACCAGGGACTACAAGAAGAAGGCGTAAAGGTGTCGATCAGCAAGCTGTGTGATTGGTTTGAGGTACCACGTCGTTCTGTGTATTACCGCCCAATTAAGGCATCACCTAAAGTGCAAACACGTTTTGCTGAACCCATTAAAGCCATGATCGAGGCCGAACCTTCATTCGGTTACCGCACGGTTGCGAGCCTATTGGGCTTTAACAAAAATACTGTGCAACGCCTATTTCAACTGTTTGGATGGCAGGTTAAGAAACGCCCAATTGGATTTCGTCCTCGAGTGCAAGCCTTGCCCTCAGTGGCACAAGCTCCCAATCAACGGTGGGCGACAGACCTCTGTAGGATATGGGCTGGTCGCGATGGTTGGGTGGTGCTAGCTCTTGTAATCGATTGCTACACCCGGGAGCTGTTGGGGTGGCATCTATCTCGCTCAGGTAAAGCAAAAACAGCAGAAAGCGCGCTTGAACAGGCACTGATCGCTCGCTACGGGAGTTTAGGTAAAGTGGAGATGCCATTCCTATTACGTTCTGATAATGGCTTGGTCTTCACCAGCAGAAGCTACACTGCTTTAGTTCGAAGTTATGGCTTGCAACAGGAATTCATCACACCGCATTGCCCACAACAAAATGGCATGGTCGAACGCGTCATTCGCACTTTGAAAGAACAATGCGCTCATCGACATCGTTTCGAAAGTTTGCAGCACGCTAGTCGGGTTATCGGTGACTGGATTAGCTTTTACAATAACCAACGACCTCATCAGTCGTTGGCCATGAAAACACCCGCTATGACCTATGCATTAGCGGCTTGAGTTGAGCAGAAAGTGCTGGGTCATTACACGTCCAACAACTTTAGATGTGAATACAAGGATCGCATAAGACACGAGTGGCACCGAAACTACTCGGATCGATAAAATAGACAACGTTGGCCAGGAAATGCATGCTTATTGGGACCCAAATATTTCCTGTTTCTCTGTATGCATAAGAGAGGAAATAGCCCAATACAAAGGCATAAACTTGGTTGTTGTCGGGGTGTGCGAGCGCAAATAAAAAGGCCGAGATCGTGCAAGCGATCAACCAGTGCATCCTTATATTTAGTAGTGACGAAAGCAAAAGTCTTCTGTAACCAAGTTCTTCGATTGTAGGGGCGATCAATAAGGCAATAAAGACTGGTGGTGTCGCTATTGCTCGATAAAAATTTGGTGAATCGGAAATGTCGCGAACATACCGATAATAGTAAGAAAAAACTACGTAAAACAGAAAGAGCACAAAAAGAACGCTTGTAGTTTTCGAGAACGCGCTACTTCTTTTTGGAGAGGGAATGTGTTTTTGAACCATCAATGTAAATACTATTATTGCCATGTAGGCGATCAACGTATGAATTTTGAGAACAATGAATGCGACGGAAGACAAAACTAAAGTTAAACAGATAGGGATATTCTTCCGTTGACTTAAGAGGTAGTTGTAGAAGGTACTATTTGTCATAGGTGCATGGGCTTGCATTGATTTGTTAGTGATAACCGCTGTGAGTCTTGTTTGCGAGCAAGCGCGTTGACCCAGAGCTACATCCTTCTCGCCGAAACTTATTAGGCGGAATTTCTTGGCTGTTGAAAAATTGAAGGCCAGCCGAACTCGACTGGCTTTTCTAAAGTATAGTTATTTTCGTTTCAGATAATCTGCAGGCTCAACGATCAGTTTATACTTCGTCTCACCTTCTTTAAGGCCAATTCCTGAGTCAACTGAGCCTACCGGATCCGAAATTTCTACCTCAACCGCTTTACCTGTTTCATTTGCGGCTTCGTAAGCAAGTTGTAATTTGCGCCAATTAGTCATGTCATAAATACTTCCCCAATTATCAATCGTGTAAAAAAACATATCCATAGCGTTCATGCGTTTCCCTGTGATTTCAACGACTTGAACATTTTCTTCTTTGGTATCGCCGCCAGCGATCAATAACAACTCTTCATTTGTAATACTACGCATTTTATGTTACTCCTATACATGGTTAAGTGAATCGCATCGATCCTATACCGATGCGCTTTGCTGCCAGCGTAAGAGATGGCTAGATCTCGTTACGCCGTTTCGGTGGATGGGGATTCGGTTCTCCATCCACCCGAAATGTTTCATTATCCCTTTGCTGGATCTCCGAAATTCTTCTTTCAGGAGACATAGGAGATAGCATGCTCTCGCGAATTTTTACGATCCTTCAAACGTTTCTTCTTTTTTTCAACTTACGCAACGAGTTCTGTTAAGGTATTTTCGTATTCATTACGTAGTTCGACGGCCTTTCCTTCTTGCAAGCTGACGACACGCTGTGCCGCGGCAATTGTCTCTGGTCGGTGCGCTACCATGATACGAGTAAGATTAACCGCACTTAGCGCTTCATTTACCTTGCGTTCATTTTCGATATCCAAGTGGCTAGTGGCCTCATCAAGGGCAAGTATCTTCGGTTGCTTGTATAAGGCGCGCGCTAACAGTACCCTTTGTTTTTGTCCGCCCGAGAGACTACTACCCATGTCGCCGACCAAAGTTTGATAGCCCATAGGCATCGCACAAATTTCATCGTGGATAGCTGCTTGTCTTGCACTCAATTCGACACGATCTTGTGAAGTATTTGCATCAAAAAAACTGATGTTATCCATGATAGATCCAGCGAGTAGAACATCATCCTGCATTACCGTGCCTACAAGTGAACGATAGGCCGACAACCCAAGCTGTTTGATGGGAATATCGTCGATAAGGACTTCACCTTCAGTTGGTTTCAGTAGACCCAAGATAATTTTGCAAAGTGTAGTTTTGCCACATCCCGATGGACCAATTAGGGCAATGCTTTGGCCTGCTGGAATGCTTAGATTGATTCCGTCTAATACCCACGGTTCGCCCTCCGCGTAACGGAATTTGAGGTTTTTGAGTGTGATACTGCTCTGAAGGCGCGACAGATCTGTCTCTAACGGCGCTTCTGGTTCAATCTCTTCACATACGATATCGGCCAAGCGTTCGCTATGCATGCTGAGCATTTTGAGGCTCACGAATAGATCGATGAGACTGAATATACGCCCTGAAAATGTACCAGCATAACTGGAGAATGCCATCAACATTCCAACAGTCATTGCATTTTGCATGACAAGATTTGCGCCTATGTAAAACATCGCTAAGCCTTGAACACCGAAGATTGCTGTATTGCTGACTTTGAACATGATCGACATCTTCTGTGTCTTGATGTCGCGATTTTGTACGTCCATTTGCATGTTCTGCCAACGAGCGCGTCGCTCTTCTTCGCGGCCATACAGTTTTAGCGGTGAAATCGCTCGTATCGATTCCATGAAGTGACTACTTGATTTGGATGCAAGCACTAATCGCTCTTGCGATGCCTCGCGAAAGGGCTGGTAGAAAGCCCAGCGTAAGCCCGCGTACAACAGTACACCGCTGAGTACAAGCATAGATAATTTGGGGCTATATAGCAGCATCATGCCGAGGGCTAAAAGCGCCATCAAACCATCGAGTAGGCTCTCTACAAATAGGCTAGTCAATGTACTCTGAATTGCGCCAATACTGCCGAAGCGAGAGACGATATCGCCGAGATGTCGTTTTTCAAAGTAGGACACGGGTAGTCGTATTAGATGGGCGAACAATCGTCCACTCCATTGAAACCCTATGTCCATGCTCCACCGCATCAGAAACCAAGACCGAGCTAGGCTGATCGCAGTTTGAGTCACCATGAGTAAGGCGAATCCAAATACCAAGACGATGAGTAATTCACGGTCTCCGCTAACGATGACTTCGTCGATAACAAACTGATTGAATAGAGGCGAAGTAATTGCGAATATTTCCAGAGCGAGCGCTAGAATAATGACTTGAAGCATCGCGCGACGTAAGCCAATTATGCGACCAGTCAAGTCTCGAATCGAAATTTTCTTACGCTCATCTTTAGCTTCAAATTTGGCGGTTGGATTGAGCTCAAGTGCTACGCCTGTGAAGTGTTTCGAGGCTTCTTCGACACTAACTCGGCGCTCACCTACCGCAGGGTCAAGTAAGATCAAACTGATTTTGCCTTGCCAGCTTTTCTTTACCTGTTTGAGAACAACGAAGTGATTGAGATTCCAATGCAAAATACATGGAAGTGCTAGTTGATCAATTTCATCGAGATCTAAACGAAGTGGACGTGCTGAAAGCTCTAAAGAAGATGCATGTCGCATCAACTGTGCGAGGGTTGCGCCTTTAAGGCTGATCGAGAACTTGCGCCGAAGATCCGCCAAATCAGTTTGATAGCCGAAGTGACTGGAGATCATAGCAAGGCAAGCTAAGCCGCATTCACTGGATTCGGTTTGGAGTATATGCAACATATTCTACCTATTGCAAGAAAACGATTCGTTTGTTTTTCGTGTCGAAAACCACCGTGTACTTCCGGAGAAAATCGAGACCCAGAATGATAGTGTTAGAGGACCATTCTTCCTTAGTTGCCGCTTTCGTTACAAGAAATCTTATCTTGGGTAGCGTAAGGGAGCTAATTTTCATACCTTGGATTTCGAAAGCAACCGCATACGTCGAACCGCCTACACCAGATATTTCGTGCCGGTTAAATGCCTTCTTTTCATCCTCTTTGAAGCCAATTTTTTTCGCAATTTCTATTGGGACTGTTGATGAAGTTGCTGCGGTATCAATAATTGCTGCAAAACTTTGCTCAGCAAATTTGATTGTGAATTTCTGACGAGGGTCGTCCTCCGTGTTTCCTGCAGGAATACTGAAAAATTTTTTATTAACGCCTTCTCGAGCTATTGGGTTGCATGCTTCGTCTCCGTAAATCCGTGCAATAGAACTTTTAATATCTATAACAATTGTGTGCGAAAAGAGATAATCAGCCCCAAGAATTAGATCAAACGAAGGTTTGAACCCAAGATCATCTAGTTCAAAGATGTATGGATCTTTGATTTTGACATGTGCAAACTCTAGTGTCTTCAGGCGTACGATCGATCTTCTGGACGCGCCACCAATCCCTATAGATTTGCTTTCTGTGGGCACAGAGAAGAGGGAGAACATTTTCACAGATTTTGGCATTATATGTGTCCATGCAGCACCAGTATCCAGAAGGAAGCGTGCATCTTGATTGTCGATTTTCCCTTTTACAACTGGTAGATGGCTTTCAATATCGAACTCCAAGGGAATTGTTCGGAAATTGGTCTCCGAGCATTCGCCATCTGTGACACAGCATTCACCGATTGAGCAAATGGATGTAATCGCTAAAAGGAAAATTGCAACACTTAGTTTTCTCCGAATATTGTGTAGACGATTCATATTTTTTCCTAGATGACATTCGAACTTTGGATCGTGCGATCCAACTTTTTTTTATCATTACGATCTATTCTTTTGGTACAACGCGATAATCGGACTTTCTCGAGAAAGTTAGAGAGTTTTTATACTCGCTAACTTTATTTTTCATGTACTTATGGTTTTGGACATTGCATCGTGTAGGTGTTTGCCGATGAGGTCTTTGTACTACCTACAGTAGTATCGGTCTTTATTATTGGGCTTTCCGCTGCTACTTTGATGTCTACCTTATTTGCAGTTTGATCTCCCGTGATGGTTCCAATGACGCCACTGATTCCATTCGCATTAGCGAGCTGACAAACCAAGAGAAAATCGTATATTTTCCTTTCCATTTCTGTCATCTTAGGTGAACTAATTTGCACAACATGATCACTTTTGTCTGGTACCTCGACGGTTTCGTATCCAGCGAGGTCACCCATTGCTGTATATACTTCTCTCACTTCTAACTTTTTCCCCGTACCTCCATCGGTACCAGCGACACACAACAACTCCTCATTTGAAATAATACGCATTTTGTATTACTCCTATACATGGTTAAGTGAACCGCATCGATCCTATACCGGTGCGGTTTGCTGCCTGCGTAGCAGATGGCTAGATCTGCTATGCTATTTTCGACGGGCGGATGGGTTTTGGCCCATCCGCTTCGTTCGAAATCCCAATTTTGTTTTACCGTTTTGCGACTGCTAGGATTGGCTCCGCTAGCCACTCCCATATCTTGCGTTTGTCTTGCAAAATATCTGCTTCTAATGTCATTCCCGATTTCAGTTTCTGCGCGTGGCCATAGGTGTCGATGCTCTGTTTTTCTAATTTTACTTTGATGCGAAAGAGTGCTTCGTTGCTGTTAAAGCCAAGGATGTTTTGTTGTGCATTACTAAGAATCGTGGATGCTAAATTTGTCGGTAATTCGCTTGGCGCGATCGGTGTTGTACTCACCGATTCAATGACACCTTTGTGTAATCCAAATTTCTGGTAAGGAAATGCGGTGTAGCGAATCAAGACTTCTTGTCCTTCTGAGATAAACCCAGACGTTCGACTTGGAGCATATAGCTGGACTTCCATTGTCAACGATTTGGTTTGCTGATAATTGTCCTCAACATCGCTACTAGGAATTAGGGTTGCAAGAGTTTGTCCTGGACTCACCTGTTGCCCTGTTTGGCCGTTGATAGTGGTGATAATTCCATTCTGCTGTGCTTTTACCAGAATGCTTCTGCGACTTTGGTTTTCGAGTATTTCTTGATCGATTGCGGCGATAGATCGTTGTATTTGTGAACGCGTAGTTTCTAGATTGCTTATCGTATTTTTCAGGTCTGCTTCTATAGCAAATCGAGTTGAGATAATTTGTAGTTGATTTCGTTTGAGGGCACTTAACCTAGATGAGATGTCTATGGTCTCATCCTGCTTTTGTTGGACCTGTGCTGAGGAAACATATCCATTATTTTGAAGTGTTTCGAACCTGTTGATATTCTCTTGCGAAAGGCGCTGACGTCGCTCCATTAGCCCGATTTCGTGTTCTAGCTGAAGGGCTTCCTTTTCATTATTTTTCAGCCTCAAGTTGAGTGAATCTGTTTTTTCTTGTGTTTGGCTTATACTCGAGCGTAGTTCGGAACTTAGTGTTTGCCGACGGAGGGCCAATTGTTGTCCTATCAGTTCAGAAATTTCGCCTTGGTTGTTTTGACGCTCGTTGGAAATTTCAAATAGCGCTTGACCGACTCTTACGGTGTCACCTTCTTTGACGAAAAATTTGCTTAGAATTCCTGTCGAGTTTGTGCTCAAACTAATGCTTCCGGTGCTAGGCACGACAATGCCTGTCACGCGTGCTTTTCGATCAAAACTTGCTAGAGAGATGAAGAGCATAAGCGTGATAGCGATAACACTAGCGACTCCGGCGATTAGCCAGCTGGAGATTGGCTGCGCGAGACGTATGTTTCCCAAAGCTTGTTGGCTGAGCGCTGCAGTTACTTCTGCTCGAAAAAGAGGAGATGATGAATCACTCATGATTTACTCAAGCTAAAATGTTATAAATAAAAAATGATTTTTATATAATGTATTTTTGAAATTTTAAAAAGTCAACTTGTTTGTGGTTTTTTTGTAAATAAAAAAATAAGTGCAAAGGAAATGTTCTCGACGAAAAAAGGTCGAGGCAGATAACCACGGTTTTTGAACCAAACTACTATGTTTATAATGACCCCTCATCTAATTGATCGTCGCGACAACTGATAGAAAAATAGGATCTACAAATTGGCAAAAAAAGAACACGTATCAGAAACCCCAGCAACGCAGTTATTGCGTAAGAAGGGGGCAGCATTTACTGAGCATCCTTATGCTTATGAAGAGCACGGTGGCACTGCAGTGTCTTCACGTGAGCTTGGGGTGGAAGAGCATGTGGTGATTAAGACCTTGATCATGCAAGACGAACATGCCAAACCTTTGGTGGTGTTGATGCATGGCGATAAAACGGTGTCGACCAAGAACTTGGCGCGGCAGATTGGCTGTAAGTCAGTCGAGCCTTGTAAGCCCGAAGTGGCGCAGCGTCATTCGGGTTATATGATCGGAGGCACTTCGCCGTTTGGCACCAAAAAAGCGATGCCGGTGTATGTCGAGCAGAGTGTGCTCGAGCTCGACAAGATTTATTTGAATGGTGGTCGTCGCGGTTATTTGATTGGAATAGCGCCACAGCTGCTCACTTTGCTCTTAGCAGCAAAAGCCGTTACTTGCGCGCTGTAGTAAGCGGCAATAGAAGTTTGAACTGCGTGACGCTTGGTAAATGAGCAGCGCTGATCATTATGCCAAGCAGCGAAATTCTCTTAATTCGGAAATTTGCTCACTCAATTCTGCATTAAATGATTTTGGTATGCCAAGAATGACGACGCATCTTCGTCCAGTAATTCAAAATTCGTCGTCAATTTTTGAGACAAAGGTGGTCCTGTTTAATGAACATTATGCCGATCTGACAGTCACATTTTGTCCGTGTCGATCGTTGAGTTATACGTGCCTATTTTACGCATATTGGTTTAGCTTTTTTATGAACGCCTTGATTATAAAAACTGCCACCAGCGAAACATGAATCTTGTTGCTCAATAAAGTCTCTTACATTCGCAATGTTTAATGTAGCGGCTTCAGTTTGTGTGACTTCCATCCTCCACCATCTTCCTGAGTTTGAGTATTGCGGTTCCTCGATTAGGTAATTTAGCCATATAGCACCGCAATACTTACATGTTTCTAGCGTCGCTTCTCCTTGTTCGTTTTCACCCAATTTATCGATTGCGTAACCTACATAATGAAACGGTGGCCTTTGACATGTACATTGAACTGCGTTTGCACGATATTCTGCCAATAAATTTGATATACGCTGTCCAAGCTCAAGCCCTTCTAGTTTAATAAAATCGTCCCAGTCGCTTGTTGGAAGAAACCAAAGTTGCAGATCATCCAAAACTGAATCATTGCCGTTTTCAAATTCGTTTACTGCTATGCCCAATGCTTTTGTAAATTCCTCCGCACCAAAGAATCTTTCCGAATATCCGCCCTCAAACTGACTGGCGAGTTCGAGCGCTTTTTTTAGTAATGTGATAAGTTCATTCATGATCAAAATACATAATACAAAGTTGAAGTGAGCCGTAAAGTACAGCACATCGGTAGAAAAATATTCTCACGGCTCTACCCTCGAACGATGGGTTATTTGCTTTTTGGTCACAGCTTGTACGCCAACAGCTGCTGATGCAGCGATGAGGAAAGAGGCAGCAACGTTCAACTTTGTCAGTGAAAACGACAGTACAAAGCAGAAGATAGAGAAGGAATACATGCCAGTTGCCATCGCACGCAACAGCGTAGCGGCAAAAATAGCGCCGTGAGTTCGATGAGAAAAAACGGCTAAAACGACGCCTAGCACCGGAAACACGGCGAATAGTCCGCTCCAGCCGGATCCGATTTTTCCGGAAACCAAGGTGACGGCGAATGTCAGCACTGCGCCCGCAAGCATCCGGCAAACAAGCTCAACCGAGTTGCCACTGTGCTTGAACGTATGTGAACCCGTGTCGGGAAACAGACCTGGCGCCACGATCAGTGTAGTCACAGCCACCAAGGACGACAGCCATGCGTTTGCTGGAAGAAGTGAAAGCAGAATGGCTGCGATACCCCACGCTACCAAAGCACCTGTGAGCGCCGCAGCCCAAGCACTTCGCTGTGCGATGTGGGCATATGCCAAACTAAACGCAATTGACGCAAAGACAGCTGAAAAAGAAGACGCAGCGGCGGCTGAGGCGAAAGCAGCACCATGATCCTGTGCCAAAAAGAAAAGAATAGGCCCAGCAACGATTGGCAGTCCAGCAAGCCACCCTGCGACAGATGGTCCCCAATGTTTTGCTGCCATGGAGACAAGAAATAAAAAACTTGGAACGAGTAATATCTTTAGGATGAGCAAGCAACGCACCTAACACCGATTTAAACCGGACTGCGCGCAAGGTACTGTAACCGAAGAGCAGTCGGGTGAAAAAATGCTTAAGGTAGAAATGCCAACATGCGCAGTTTCCGTATCGAGCATCCTGTTAGGCTTGCTGTAACAAATCGCCATCATTCTTTGAGTCCTGCTGACCTGAAAGCGTCGATGCTTGGATTATCTAAGATGCTTGGATCAGCGCGACTACAATCAATTTGTGTGACTTTGCGATCCTGCTTACTATTTATGTAAATTGTTGTTGGCCCAATTAGTAAATCAGTGATCTCGTACTTATAAGCGCCATTTGTGAAACTAAATCTGCCATCTCTCACCAAATAGTCCGTTGTAAAAATTCCCCGTGGGTGTTGCAGTTTTTCGGGGAAGCGGAAACTAATTTTTCCTTTGTGTCCGGCTCTGTATTGCATATACCCAGAATTGGTCGCGATATCATTTGATGCGCAGAGGCTATATATTTTCTTTTTGGTTTTGCATGACCATACTGTGATTTCATTTTTTTCGCATAAAGTAGCTTCAGCATATGCGGCTGAACATATTCCGATTACGAACAAACTAATCAATATTCTCAACGGGTACATCTAGGCCGCCTAACGCAGAGGTGCCGGGGTCGCCGCCACGAGAAAATTTATAAATAGTGAAATCGTCACTGGCGATTGCCCGCCGACCGTCTTGTTAATCGTCACGCCAAGCACCAATAATGTTTTGGTAAAGATCATCTGCTCTTCCATCTAGGTCATCGCACGCAAAATATGGAATCGATAAAGCATTATATTGATTAGGATAAGCAGCAATGGATTCCATAATACTCATTGAATCTTCAACCGACAATTTCTCGCCTTGGATCATTACCTCGGCTGCTTTAAGAACACTTGTCGTGCTCGGATGATTGAAATTTTTTCGCCAATATTCAAGCATTGCTCGCTTAGATTCCTGAGTCACTTTCTTGCTACGTGGAACACGACAGATTTCATGTAAAACCATGTACGCAGCATTTGGGGAAATACTGGCTCCTAATTTTACGAGCGCTTGCCACTCCGGTTCGGAATGATAAGGAAAATTGCAATCGATCTTCTCAATGAATTCAGTCTCGGACAAAATTTCCCCTGACGATTAACACTGAATTGAGGTGAGCCGCGAGACGCAGCAAGTTCGAAGACAAAACATTATCACGGCTTCACCTTCGAATTTTAAGTTGGGCGTCATGCACTCGCCTCTGCGCTTCGTTGTTCGATCAGTGTTCGGCAACGTGCTGCAACTTCAGGTCTGGTTTGAGCCAAATACTCAAGAACCTGTCTCATTCGTTGTAGATCGATAAATGGATACGTATCGAGGTGTAAGGCGATTTGAATCTTTCGAAGGTCGTCGCCGTCAAGCAACCATCGCTCAGCACTGTAATGAATGGAGGCGCCGTTGTCTTCCGTGCTCCATTGAAGGATGCCCAGTAGATCTGCAACAACTTCCCAAGACACAGAATCTGGGACTTCCAGAGCAATGCGATTAGCAATGTCAGTTTCGCCGTACTCGGCAACGAGTACTTTAGCGGCACGAAAAGCGTCGTCAAATTTTCCGCCTCGCTCGCTCGCGACAGCTTGAATTGCATGGGAAAGTACTTCGTTCATGGATTTGACGCCCAACTTTTATTTAATTTGCAAAAATAAAGTTTAACTCGCGATGTTCAAAAAGACAACTTGCTTCGAATGCCTCGAAAACCGCATGGATGCTTGCTGTATTTACTTATACTGAGCACGTGTTCAGCATAAGCAAATCGACAAAAACATCACTTTATAGACTTCGCCCAATCGAGGTTCACTAGACCAAGTTCGAGAGCGCTTAGCCTTGTTCTTTAAATTACCCGTGGTGGCCGCAGCGCGATCGACCAATTTGATTTGAGTACTTTAACCTCAGCAATTGATTCGACCAGAACCGGAGTTCAGAATCAAAAGAAGATCGACACCAAGCTCCCTCAGTCACGTCTTTATGGCCGAAGTCCTAGGTTTGTTGCTCGATTTGAGTCAGTCCTGTCTAGAAATTTACCCCCGTCTATGCAAGAATGAGCAGCTTGGCAAGCTCGGAGGCTTTGTTTTCGGCGCGCGGTGTTGCGCTGGCTTGCATTGACATCTACAACGATAAAAATAGGCGGAGTAATTAATGAATTCTATTATTGCAATTGTGCTGGCGTACTTGATCGGCTCGATTTCGTTTGCCGTGGTGGTCAGCCGTTTGTTTGGCTTGTCGGACCCACGTACGTATGGTTCTAAAAACCCGGGTGCGACCAACGTGCTGCGGACGGGGAATAAAGCTGCGGCGGCCCTAACGCTGTTGGGCGATGGCTTTAAAGGTTGGTTGGCCGTATGGTTAGCCTTGACTTACCAATTCCAGTTTGATTTGAGCGATAGCACAGTGGCGATGGTGGGCTTGGCTGTGTTTATCGGCCATTTGTGGCCGGTGTTCTTTAAGTTTGTCGGCGGCAAGGGCGTGGCGACCGCGCTTGGCGTATTGATCGGCATTAATGTCTGGCTGGGTTTAGGGACCTTTGCGACCTGGCTGATTATTGCTTATGCCTTCCGTTATTCTTCATTGGCGGCTTTGGTGGCGTCTTTGTTTGCACCGTTCTACTACGCTTTGTTATTCGGTGCTCGTATCGAATTGTTGGCCGTCGTCATCATGAGCGCCTTGCTGATTTATCGCCATCGTCAAAACATTGCGAATTTGATGGCAGGTAAAGAAAGCCGTCTAGGTAGCAAGAAAAAAGAGGGCGCGGAAAAAGAAGCGCATCAAGCGCATCATGAGCATAAGTCACACAAAAAACATTGATATCAATTGACGATAAAAAAGCCCTCAAGTTCGAGTAATCCCGTTCAGTTAAGCGCATCATTTGAATGATTGTCGTTCCCGCGCAGGCGGGAACCTAGTGGCGTGAGAGTCTAAAGACGCTGGATCCCTGCTTTCACAGGGATGACACCATGAATTATCGAGCTTAACTGGAATACTCTACTCAAGTTCGAGGGCTTTTTTTATGCTTGGCGGGGCGCCATCACTGCATTATGCCGCGGTCAATTCGCTCAGAGGCCAGCGAGGGCGGACATTAAAACTGTAGTTGTAGGTCGCTAGATTGGGATTGGCTTTCAAGCGCATCGCACCGGCAAAGGCGATCATGGCACCGTTATCGGTACAGAACTCAAGCTCGGGGTAATACACCTCGAAGCGTTTTTTGGGATTGTTGTGGTTCGCCGCGGCATTCAGTGCCGCACGTAATTGCTGATTGGCACCAACCCCACCGGCGATCACTAAGCGCTTCAAGCCTGTTTGTTTCATCGCTGTTTGGCATTTCGCCACTAACACATCGACAATGGCATCGACAAAACCGCGTGCGACATTGGCTTTGTCATCTTCACTCAGCGCTTCTGGATATTTTTTGACAGCCGTGAGCACCGCAGTTTTTAAGCCAGAAAAGCTGAAGTTCAAATCTTTGGAATGCAACATCGGGCGCGGGAAGATGTGGACTTCTGGGTTGCCTGTCGTCGCTAGTTTTGAAATAGCAGGGCCACCTGGGTAGTCTAAGCCTAGCAATTTAGCGGATTTATCGAAGGCTTCTCCGGCTGCATCGTCGAGGGTTTCACCGAGCAATTCGTAACGTCCCACACCATCTACACGCATGAGTTGCGTATGGCCGCCCGATACCAACAAAGCCACAAATGGGAACTCAGGAGGGCGGCTGGCCAAGAGTGGTGATAACAAATGGCCTTCGAGATGGTGAATGCCAATGACAGGCTTGTTCAGCGCAAAGGCTAAGCCACAAGCAACGGATGAGCCCACCAGCAACGCACCGGCTAAACCCGGGCCTTCGGTGAAAGCGATGGCATCAATTTGTTTCTTATCGAGATTGGCTTTGCTTAACACTTCGCTGAGCAAGGGCAGGGCGCGACGCACATGGTCGCGCGAAGCAAGTTCTGGTACCACGCCACCATATTCTCTATGCATAGCGATTTGTGAATGGAGGGCGTGCGACAAAAGACCATGCTCTGTGTCGTACAGGGCCAAGCCGGTTTCATCGCAGGAAGATTCAATACCAAGAACGATCATGTTGACATTTCAGATGGCGCAGGCTCAAGCCTGCAAGAGGGCGCCATTATAAACGGTTTCCGCCTTATAGCTCGCTACGGAAGCTGCTTTCAAGTGGAGGTTTTAGGTAATTGGTCTAGCCATTTTTGCAAAGCTTCACCATGTAGGGGTTTGCTGGCGAAATAGCCTTGCATCGAGTCGCAGCCCAGCTCGCGCAAGGTATCGCGTTCCGCTGCGGTTTCTATGCCCTCAGCGATCACACTCAAATGCAAGCCATGCCCCATTTCCACAATGGTTTTAACCAAGCGTTGTGTCGACGGTAGTTGATCGATATTAATCACAAAGCTGCGATCAATTTTGAGTTCGGAAACCGGAAGCTTTTGTAAGTAGGCCAAAGAAGAATGCCCCGTGCCAAAATCGTCGATAGAAAGACCGATGCCAGTATCACGCAATTTTTGCAACAACGGGATTGCACTACTTGGGTCTTCCATAATGCCGCTCTCGGTCAATTCGAGTTTGAGATTATTGGGGTTGACCTCGTATCGATCGAGTAGCTCGCGCACTCGGTCAGGGAAGGTTTGGTCACGCAAATCATTGGTGCTCACATTGACGGCGATGCTAAGCTCAGGATGGCTGGTTTTCCATTCCTGTAAGCTTTGCAGCGCGTGTTCTAACATCCATTTGGTGACAGCACTGATATAGCCGGTGCGTTCGGCAAACGGAACGAACTCTGCAGGTGAAATGAAACCGCGTTGCGGATGCTGCCAGCGCACTAAAGCTTCGAAACCATAGGTGCGCATATCGGCCAGTTTAACCTTGGGTTGCAACCACATTTGCAATTCGGAGTTATGCACCGCCGAGCGCAGATCCGACAATAAACTGAGATGGCTTAAACGCGAAGCTTCTTGCGCATCCGAATACCAAACGATCGATTGCGTTTGCGCTTTTGCCGCATACAAAGCGACCTCAGCATTGCGGATCAAGGAATTTAACTGATCGTTCGTTTGATTGCAGATGGCGATACCGTAGACGAGGTTAACGTCGACAGTGTAATTGCCGCAGCGAATCGGTTCGTTGAGGTTGTCTTCGATTTCTACGATGAGTTCTTGAATTTCTTGGTGACTGTTTTCAGCGGCTAACATTGGCGTCAGAATCGCGAACATGCCGCCGCTAAATTTGGCGAGGACGAGATCTTCGCGGTTGAACTTGAGAATCGCCGTTTGAATCCGGCGTGAGGTTTCTAGAATGACGGTATCACCAGTACCAAAGCCCAAGGTTTCATTGACTGTTTTGAGACGAGCGATGTCCATCAATATCATCGCTTTGTGCTGAAACGAGCTTCCTTCAAATTGTTTCAACAGCATCGTGCGGTTAGGTAGGTGAGTTAGGCTATCAAAGTACGCCAGCTGTTCGATTTCTCGTTCGCGTTGAGCGATCGCTTCAGACATACTATTGAGCGCATTACCAACGCGTGCCACTTCAGTCGTGCGGGTGGGTGGAACCTTGCTGTCATAGTCGCCATCAGCAATTCGTAGTGCACTTTTCTCTAAAACATCGAGTGGTTGTACAACGCCGCGGCGGGTGAAGAAGGCGAGTGCAGCGCCGATCAAAATGGCAATCGCTGATAACAAGAAAACACGAGCTTGCATGCGTTTGAGTTTGAGCTCTTCTTCTTGCTGGCGGATCTCGAAACTGGTTTTTTCTTGATCCAGGAAGGTTTGGGCTTCGCGTAACAAGGTATTGCGAGCCGGTTCAACACGCTCGAGATAAATTTTTCGCGCCGCAGTTAAGTCGTCTAGTGCATATTCATTGAGAACTTCGTAATAGTTAGAACGAAATAGCTCGTTGCATTCGATTAAGGTATTGAGGGCGATTTGTTGTTCTGGATTGAGGTCGAATTGGCGTAGCTTTTTAAACTGGCCATCGATCTTCTCGGCGCGCGCATCGATCAGTTTGTAGAGATCGTTTTTTGTTTCGTAGGTCTTGGTGAATACATCAAGCAGTTGTATTCCTATGCCTTCGAATTCTGAACGCAACTCCTGCACTTCTCGCAGGCGTTGCATATCAATTTGGCGGAAATGATCATTGCTGCGCGCGATATTGCGGATTTGATCAACTGTCGTCACGCCTATGCCAATAAACATCAAAAGGATGAAGGCATAGCTCAAGGTAAGCCTTACCCCGATGCGGTTGAGGCCCAGTTGCTGCATAACGAATTGATACGCATTTTTCATATGGACTTCACAATATCGACCCGTTAAAGCCGTCGATCTTATAAATTATGCTACTGGCAGCTACCTCAGAAGATGATGGATGCCTGTGCCAGATCACGCAAACAACGAGAATTTATTGCTGATTGCTTGCCATTTTTGAGCATTGACGAAGTTCGCAGCGCGCCATAAAGACTTGGCCGTTATCGCATTCAACGCGATACACTTCGACGGGTCCTTTCGGGGTTAGCAGCCCAGCACCTTCTTTCGATTCGCATTGATTTTGTTTGGCCATGCGTTCCACCGAAATAGAGGAAACGCCCTGAACAAAGGGCACTTTTTCTATCGCGACGGCGGTATTGTTTTGGCTTTTGCTTGGGGTGCTAGCGGCAGCTTTTTGCGGCGAAGCTACAGGAGCAAGCTTCGTGACATTGGATCCACTTGAATTGTTGTACTCGCTACCGGAAACCACTGAAGGGCTTTTGCAAGCACCCAGAACCAAGAGTGTTGCAATACTGAGGAGTAATCGTTGCTTCATTATGTAGCCTGTTGGGAGAATAATTAGCTGCTATTTAACCAAATTCCCGTGAATGTGGAAAGTGAAAATTCGATTTCCGCGACGGAACGTTGTTCGTGAAGACGATTTTGCGGTTTATCGCGCGCAAATGCGCCAGAGCAAAATTGAATCAGCTACAATCAAATGGTATCCACTTGATGTCCTATTTTGGGAGAAGATTCATGTTTTTGGACCACGCAAAGATTTCTGCCACCCATAGTGAAACAGAGCCCGACCGTATTGAGCGCTTGAATCGTGTCTATGGCTATGCGATTGGATTGGCTGATGCAGATGGTAACTCCAATTGCATTACAAAGTTAGCGAAGTTGCACGATCATAAAGGTACCTTGATGGTAATTTGGCATTCAGCGCCGACCGAATATGAACGAATTTACTTCTTAAAAGCTTGGAAAAGTAAAGTTGGAGATGAATCAACCCACGTTGAGCATGCGCTGATGCTGCATGAACCAGGCAGCGAACCTGAAGAGGCAGCTGAAAACTAATCGACAAACAAAAAGCCCAGATCTGAAAAATCTGGGCATTTTTTTTTGTGAGCGTTTTCGATTTAGATATCTTCGAGTAGTGCAGAAAGGCCTGTCCAACCAATTTCGATGCCAATACACAGCAAGATAAACGCGGATAAGCGCATCAATACGGTTGATCCTACTTCTCCCAAAAAGCTCTCTAAGTTACGTGCGAAGCGATACGATAAATAAATAGCTATCGTGGTAACGAATACGCCTATTGTCGCCGCTAAGCCTGTAATTAACCAATCAACTGGCTTGGCTGGTAGCTGCGCGCCGAGGGTAATCGAGGTCGCGATAGCGCCAGGGCCTACGGTCAATGGAAAGCTAAATGGGAAGAAGCTATGGCGACGCAATTCTTCTTTGGTCCAATTACTGGCCGAGGCAGCGACCGAGGTCCGCAACTTATCTTGGCCTTGGTCATTCAAGAGCTTCCAACCCGCCATACCGACGACGATACCACCGGCGACCCGCACAATCGGTAAGGAAATGCCGAAAAAATCGAGCACATAAGAGCCGACAAACACTGCACCCATCAGCAAGAAAAAACAATTGAAGGCAATGCGTTTTGCTAAACGATTCGCCATCACTTGATCCATCGGGCCAGTCATCGATAAAAAGATAGGGGCAACTGCGATCGGATTCAAAATAGGGAGCAGGGTGACCGGCACTACGATCAGTGCTTTCACAAAAACAGATAGGGCAATACTCATGCGTTCTCCCAACACCAGTTCACTTGTTGAACTGACGCCAATATGTCAATTAATGAGACTGACCACGCGAACTCAGCGCGACCAAAGTCTGCTGATTATGCAATAGTTTTGTCATATGGCAAATAATTACCCGCTGAGTGTCGTTTAGGACAAACAAAGCGCCCTAGGTTCGCGTGAAAAACTCCGAACTGATGCGTAGATGATGCATGTCATCAAACTGACATCTGGCTGTCACAATCCAGTCGCAATCGCCCTTTATTCTGCTGCCTGTAGTCTGAACAGACCGAAGTCATCCAGCAAGAGATAAGGAGATTCTTACATGCGCGTGCTGACCATACCGGGCGATGCCGGCCCCAGTTTTTCTAAACTCAGTTTGAGCCTTGCCAGCACCAAGAAAGAGGTGAAGGAAGTGCAGAAGCTGCGTTATAAAGTCTTCATCGAGGCAATGGGTTTGACTGCTTTGGCCAATTCTGAAGGCCTAGATAAAGACGAATTTGACGACTATTGCGATCACCTCATCGTGCGTGATACCAAAACGCTGAAAGTCGTCGGCACTTACCGCATTCTTGGTCCAAACGCTGCGCGTCAATTGGGTAAGTATTATTCCGAAAGTGAATTCGATTTATCTCGCTTAGAAAATATTCGTGGTGGCTTAGCTGAAGCAGGCCGCGCATGCATACACCCAGATTACCGTAGTGGTGCTGTGATCATGATGTTGTGGGCAGGCTTAGCCGCTTACATGCGTCGCGAACGTTGCAGCCATTTGATTGGTTGCGCCAGTATAAGTTTGGCCGATGGCGGCCACAATGCTGCAGCGATCTACCGCGGCTTCAGCGAAGAAGAAATGTCGCCACTCGAATACCGTGTGAAACCGCATCTGCCTTTTCCTATCGAGAATATGGATGAAGGCCATGAGGCACGTATTCCGCCGCTACTCAAAGGTTACTTGCGTGCTGGTGCCTGGATTTGCGGCGAACCGGCGTGGGACCCTGATTTCCACAGTGCTGACTTGTTTGTGATGCTACCGATTGGCAACCTTGATAATCGTTACGCTAAACACTACGGAACAGAGGATATCGCCAAATGAAGCCAGCAGATCAGTTCCTTAATTTTGGTAAAAGCAAGACATCGAAACAGCATAAAAAAGATGTCACTCGTTTTCGAACCATTTGGATTTCTGATCTGCACTTAGGAACCACAGGGTGTCAGGCCAAGCGCTTACTGGAATTTTTGAAAGCGACTGAGTCTGAAACCTTGTACCTCGTCGGCGATATCGTCGATGGCTGGCAACTCAAACGCCGTTGGTATTGGGATCAAACCCATAACAACATCGTGCAAACGGTGTTGAAAAAAGCTAAGAAGGGAACGAATGTGATTTTCGTTCCGGGCAATCACGATGAAGCGGCGCGTCAATTTATTGAACTCGATTTCGGCGGCATCAAAGTACGTGATGAACTCGTACACACCACCGCAGACGGCAAACGTTTGTTAGTGCTACACGGTGATCGCTTCGACGGTGTCATCGCATGCGCCAAATGGTTGGCCTACCTCGGTGACAGTCTGTACACCGTCATTCTCAAACTCAATCAAGTGTTCAATCACTGGCGTGCCAGAGCAGGCTTGCCGTATTGGTCGCTCTCGCAATATCTGAAGCTCAAGGTAAAGAACGCAGTGAGTTACATCACCAAGTTTGAAGATGCGCTCGCCGATGAAGCGCGTAAGCGTGGTTTAGATGGTGTGATCTGTGGCCATATTCACAAACCAGAGATCCGCGATATTGGCGGTATCTTGTATTGTAATGACGGTGATTGGGTCGAGAGTTTATCGGCTTTGATTGAAGAAGCCGATGGTGAACTGAGACTCATCACGTGGCATGACGTCGTTCACCAACACAAAGAGCATTTGCAATTAGAGGCGGTGTTGGCGCATTAGTTTTTTATCCGCTTGCTGACGACATCACAAAGGACGAATCCCAGCAACATCGCGGCGCAAAAGCCGATGCCCTTGAGTGCACCTGTGCCTACAAGCACCAAAGCCGGGCCAGGACAAATCCCTGCTAGCCCCCAGCCAAGGCCGAACAATAAGCTACCAATGACCAGACGTTTATCGATCTGCGTGAGCTTGGGCCATTGAAGTTCGAAGCCCAAAAAGCTATGGGTGCGCCCGCGCAGCAGGAGAAACGTGAGGGCGCTGACACTAATCGCGCCCACCATCACAAAAGCGAGAGATGGGTCCCATACACCTGCCAAGTCAAGAAACGCCAGCACCTTCGCTGGGTTTGCCATGCCCGCGATGATTAAGCCTATGCCGAACACCAGGCCGGAAAGTGTCGCGACCATATATTGCCCTAGGGTTTTCATGATTAACTCCTTAAGCGAATAAATGACGTACAACAAAGACGGTGATAAAACCCGTCAACATAAACAGCATGGTCGCCAAAATAGAGCGTTTTGATCCGCGTGAGATGCCGCATACACCATGACCACTCGTGCATCCCGAACCCAAACGCGAGCCGAAGCCAACAATTAAACCGGCCGCGAGAATAGTGGGCCAATCTGTTGCCACTTCACTTAAAGGCAAGGGTGAAAACAGTAGATAACAGGACGGTGCAGCGACGAGCCCCGCGATGAAGCAAAGGCGCCACAAAAAATCAGACTCTTTCAGCTTGAGCGCATCGGCAACAATGCCCGTAATGCCGGCGATACGGCCGAGTCCTGCCAGAAGTAAGCTGGCGGCGATACCTATGAGTGCGCCGCCAATGATGGCGCTGATGGGGGTGAAGTTGCTCCAAGCGATGTACATATTGTTCTCTGATTGACGATCTGAATGTCGATAGAAACGACGACGGAGCGCAGAGAGTACCAATAAATTCCGTAGGTGACAAACTTCTCCAGAATGATAGTAAGGGCTGGCCTTACCAAGCCTTCACATAAGCGGGGGGCTCTTGGGTATTGAGCTCATGCGCAATGGGCGCATCATGTGCAACACGGATTGGCAAAACACCAGCCCACGCTGCTTGCTGCATATCGTCTTCGTCATCATTCGGCCCACCGCTACGGGTTTTGCACATAAATTCGACGAGTGGCATACGTAGAATCGTCGTGCCAGCGAGTTCAGCATAACTGCCTGCACGTACCTCTGTTTGACGACCAGGCGCAATTTTTTCCATAAATGCCGCCATCGACTCTGCTTTTTGTTGTGTGGCCACTACTTCAAAAACACCATAGACCATGGCGGAGCGATAGTTCATCGAGTGGTTGAAAGCTGAGCGTGCCAGTACTAAACCATCGACATGCGTGATGGTAATGCACGCTTGGGTGCCTTTGACTAATTGCTTCACCATACGACTGGCGTTGGCACCGTGAATGTAGAGGTGATTGTGCTCGCGCCAGCACGCAGTCGGAATGCAATGGCTTCCGTGCTCATCGGTAAATGCAACGTGGCAAACATAGGCCTCGTCGATGATGGCGTGCAAAAACTCTTGCTCGTTGTTCGCATTTTTGGGAATGCGCTTGATCGTCGTGCGTAGGCTTGGCGCATTGACTTTGCTTTCTTCATGACCGACTTCTTCGTTAACCGCGTCTTCGTCACCCGCTTCTGAAATTAAATTGCTCATGGCATGTCCTGGTTGGAGTAATAGAGATAGCAAAACGTCAGTCGACGCTTGCGATGAGTGACACTATAATCATGGTATGGTTCTATCACAAGATCCAATAATGAAGTATTTTTTAGGACTACAAAATGGACTACCTCTTGTTATGGAATCGCTTTCGTCAACAATATCCAGACCAACGCGGTTCTGCACAAAAGCAATTGCACGCCTGTTTGCGTCACGCCATACAACAAGGCACCATCGCTTCGGGTACACGTTTGGCGTCTACGCGCACTTTGGCGCAGGAATTGGGTATTGCCAGAAACACTGTGGTGTTCGCCTATGAACAATTACTCAGTGAAGGTTTTTTGACAGCGACACGAAGAGGGAGTGTGGTCAACTCGCTAGAGCTGATGCAGGAAGTGGCAGTCGCACAGCCTGCCGAAGTGCCAAACCGTCGATTGTCGAAACGTGGCGATTCTTTGATGCCGCTGCCTGTGCCATCAGATCTCACGACTGCCTTCGCGCCTGGTGTACCATCCTTAGCAGACTTTCCTATGCCGCGTTGGCGCAAAATGTTAGAGCAAGAGTGGCGCAATGCCTCCGCCGCTGACTTGGGATACGGTCAAGCTTGTGGCGAGATGTCGTTAAGGATTGCGATTGCTGATTATTTACGCGCTTCACGCGGCGTACTGTGTGACCCAGAACAAGTCTTCATTACCGATGGCACCCAAAGCAGCCTCGATTTGTGCGCCCGTGTGTTTGCCGATGTGGGCGACAAAGTCTGGATAGAAAACCCTGGCTATGTCGGCGCACAAGTGGCGTTTCGCGGCGCGCAATTGAAGATGGTGGGCATTGCCGTTGATGACGATGGCATCGCCCCCAAAGCGAGTGATTGGCGCACACATACACCACGCTTAATTTACGTCACGCCCTCGCACCAATATCCAACAGGGAAGGTAATGAGCTTGCCGCGTCGACTTGAGCTACTGAAGCAAGCACAACTGCATCAATCGCTGATTATCGAAGACGATTACGACAGCGAGTTTCGGCACGATGGACCACCATTACCCGCCATGCAGGGTTTAGTGCCGAACGCCCCAGTTCTCTATTTGGGCACTTTCAGCAAAACACTTTTTCCCGCAATTCGCATCGCTTACATCATCGCTCCACGTGATGTATTGCCAGCCTTCGAGCAGCACTTATTGCGCTCCTTTTTACGTGGCAGATCTATTGAGCAACGCTGCTTGGCGCGCTTCGTCAGCGAAGGCTATTTCGCACAGCACATACGCCGCATGCGTCGCCTCTACCGTGAGCGACGAGACACTTTGGTAGACACATTGCAACGACACATGTCAAACGAAGTTGAGATACATGGCGATTTAGCCGGCATGCATTTGGCGATCCGTTTTCGAGACTCCAGGATGGATGACGTGGCAGTCAGCCGCGCTGCATTAGCAGCCGGCATCGTCGCCCCAGCGCTAAGCTTGCACAAAGTGGGGCAACGTCAAAATGACTGGTGTGGCTTGATGTTAGGGTATGCGCAAGTGCCGAGTGAGCAAATTGAGGGACAGGTGCGGAAGTTAGCGCGGGTGGTTGTTGGGTATGGATATTAAAGTAGATTAGTTTCTATGGCGCTAAACAGTGCAAATGCAAATACGAGGCCGATTGCGTAAATATATGAAATACGCACTTTTCTCGAAAGCTTATATGCTTCGTCGAGAAGTGTTGGATCTGCGAGGCCAACAAAATCTTTGGTGACTAATTTTCGCCATTGTTCACGTTCAAATGCATTATTGCCATCTTCATCCATCTCAATTTTGGCATAGAGTTCGTTATTTCGGCCTGTCGCTTCTGCGACGCGCTCGCAATAACTGCGAAATTGGAACATCATGGGGACGGCAAAGACGCCATATCCGATAAGTAGAACAACGAGAATAATAACGATAGTTGTAGTCATGAATTTGGATGTCTATTGGTCTTTCGGATGTTATTTTAGCCTTTTACAAGAACATCTTTTCGATTTCTTGTAACAATAGTTGGAGGCTTCATTCGTTTCTGAATGACAAAAATAGGTTTTGAAAAATCGTAAAATTCTTCTGACCACGGAGACGAACCGAGTCGAGCTAAGAGCTGTGAAACTCGTTCTTCATTAAGCCGATCTCGCTTAATTCTGGTTTTATAAAGTTGAATATCTTCTTCGACCAACGGCGTTCCGCTCTCGAAGAGCAAGCACTTTTTATCTTGCTGAGCAGCCTGTACGGTGTGCTCAAAAAACATTTCCATCTTTCACACACTGATGAGTTAAAACAGTTCCTGATTGCGTGGATGTCCTTTCGTCACTTACAAAGTGGGGCAACGTCAAAATGATTGGTGTGGTTTGATGTTAGGGTATGCGCAAGTGCCGTGTGAGCAGATTGAAGCTCAAGTGCGGAGGTTGGCGCGGGTGATTGTTGGCTTTGGGCTTGTTTAAATTTTGTATTTGAAGTTGAAGATGTAAATTAATGCGCAGCAAACCTACTGGACGTCGACTTATTATTTTTTCCGCTCCGCGAAGAAAAACCAAGTTTAGCCGTCGGTTTTTAAATTTTCCTCAACATGGTTTAGGCCACAAACCTTCGCTGAGACCAGTGTTGGATTGTCTTTTCTAATTAAATTCAGCTGTAAATCACTAAAGAGATTCTTTTTGTAAATTCCTCTGTATGCTCCATTCTGAAAGTCTTTTATCCATTGAAGGTGTTCATACGCCATTTTTACAGAAAGTCCACCGAGCCATCCTCGCTTCATTGGATTTTCAAGAACGGTCATTCTTTCGAGATCAATTTCAATTTCGTAAGCGCAGCTAATTGGAAACGATCCATTGATTAGTTCTGCGATTTCTGAAAAAGTTGGCGCGAAATATAGCGGGTTATACCAAATCACAATTTCGCTATAGCTTATTTCTCCAACCTTAAAGTGAAAACGAACTTCAAAGCCTAGTCTCGAATCGGTGGTGGCACTTAAAGCGGAGTATTTGGAGTGCCCTTTAAGTTGCAGTTTATTTTTAAATGCCCTGATCCCAACCGACCTGCCTTTTGCGATTCCATAGGGCCCGTGGATGTCATAATCATGTGGGAGCTCATTCAACTGCGTTTCAAACGCATCTAGAAGGGAAACGACAAATTTTTCGCGATCTATTCCATCTTGATTCGATCCAATTGAATAAAATTTGAAAGCGATTACTGGTTTTCTTTTTTTGAATATCGAGATCATATTTCGATTAAGACGGAATGGTCGTTTTTGGAGGGGGTATTGTCCATTGTAATTGTGCGGAGCCACTGGTTTGGGGTATGTACTAGGCTGAGTTCTCAATGGCGCCTCGGCATTCTACCCATCATCCATGTCATGTCAAGAAAGCCATCGACGCGACTAATCGCTAAAGAATTCCATGTCACCGCATTGTGCTTAGAGTCTGGGCTCTTCAAGTTGAAGGAAGCGCCTGCGTTTGAAGTAGGGTTCGTCGTTCTTGTTGTTCCCTATCCATCGCCGCCACCATCAAGCACATCATGCACAGTGCCACGCTGTATTCGCAGCCGCCGGTGCCCCATTCGCCGACAAACCAACTGATTGCATGGATGCCCTTTCGCCACTTAAAGTTTAAGGTCGAACGAACCACAATAAAGCGGCTTGCGCACTTGCCAATAAACTGGCACGGATTTGTTATGCCACCTTACGAGACGGTGAAGAATATGGAGCCGTTCAGCGCTTAAACAAAAAATTAGAAAGAACTTCGTATGCGATGCCAGCTTGATCGATTGACTTGAAACTTGAAGGACCGATTTCCCACCAGCCTTTGCGTACAGATTAATCACCCATCATGGCACAACGGAACGTATCCAGATCATTGAGCGCCGATGGCTCTAACACGGCGCTTCCAGCAGCTTCACGCCTGCCAGAGTTTTCTTGAGCTAGCGAGTGGCACAATGATCAAGCAGATTCCATGTCGGCACGAAACACACTAGCTTCCACAATAGATGCCGGATATACGACTGCAGGCTTATTCCAAGCGCCAGAACTATTGATTAATTTTTTGTACTTTGGGGGGAGTCCATATACGATTTGTTAGACGGCATGACCTTACTCGCCAGGGTGATACTCGGCTTTCGAAGTGGAGTCGTCGACCACGATCAGGAAGTGACCGCCCGGCGGAGGCGGCGACTTCATTTGAAAATACACAAGCCACTCGTGCTTTGCACCACTTCCCTCGAATCTCATGACAGGCTCATCGAATTCGTTGAGCGCGATGCCTTGCGATTTTGCGGTCTGCTCCGCGATGGTTTTGACCTGGCTGTAAGTCAACTTCGCGTCGGGAGGGCCGTCCAGCGGCGAGCGGGAGCAAGACGCAGCGACGACCGTTATCGTGATGATGGCGAGTCGTGCGAGAGAAGTGGATGCGAAGTGCCTCATGCCGTCTGACGTTTGCGGTAAGCGGACAAGCCAGCGGAGCTGGCGCAGGTCCGCTTGACCAATAGGTTAGGCCGCATTGTTTGACGCACGCAACGATGTGGCGAGCGCTGTAAGAGCCTTGCGTGCTGCCTGCGCCACCAAAAAATCCCTTACGACCAACACCCAGACGAAGCCTACCAGCAGCGCTCCGAACGAAAAGGCGAAGGGATACAACCAAGACGATTGGCGCATGCTCCAGGCGCCGCCCAAAAAGAAGGGTATGAACACAAAGGATAGGGCGCTAATAAAAAGTAGCGCCACCGAGCGCTCCCAGAAATAGGGAACGAGTACCTTTTTGCTTGAGTGATCAAGCCAGCCGTAAATGTGCCGCCAACGATCCTGCCCGGGCATAGCGAGCGTGATCTCCGTGTTTGCCTTCGGACATAGATGTCCAAAAGCTCGCGCTTGGGAAACTGTCGCGTAGCTTGACGAGAACCCAAACTCTGTAAACTGTCCGCGCTGGCTCGAAATGTGCGAAACGTTCGAAACGGCGGTTAGCAATAGCGGCTGAAGATGCATGCTGCCTAACGCTAAGTCGACCGGCGCACTTGAGCGTCAGTGTCGAACGACAAGTTATGTGTTAACAGATGCTGAGATATGGCCTTCGAAAATTTCAACCTGCCTTTTTTCCACTTTCCATGAATATATGTTTGCAACGATGCATATGCGTGTCCCTTAATGCTTTCGTCGTTTAGGAAGCAGTAAATCATATCCAAATGCTGTAGATTCCACGCCCAAAGCCGTTCACCGTACACATAAATTTCGTGAAATGGCTTAGGAATATGAAAGTAATCCAACCCATCCTTCTTGTATGTACATTCAGTACATTTTACACTGAAAGGCGTACCCTTCCATGAAGGATCAAGGTCGCAAGCAAACACAGAATCCGCAGCTTCTTCGGTGTCCGTCGCGATTGCCAATCCCTCGCAACTAGGGCACACAACATCAATTTTAGTCGGACGGCGCTTATGATCATAGCGTACATGATTTATCCCGCCTCCCGAACGACGGCCATACCTCTTTCGTACGCTCAATTTACCGCTTCGAATTTCCATATTTATTAGTACCATCTTCCGTGCAACGTTTTAGTTGTGCGGCACCCCGAAGGGGGAACCGCGTAGCGGTGTCCGCTACCAATGCCTTGTTGCACGGCGCGTCTACAGCTGGTTGTAAATTAGTTATGGAGATTTTAAGAGTTATCAGAACGAGAAGCAATCT
>CANHZI010000056.1 GCA_947464955.1 Oxalobacteraceae bacterium | reverse complement strand
TTAATGGTGGTGGTTGAGTGTGGTGGGCGCATTACTGCGTTGCAAATGCTCGCAATACACTTGTATTGCTGCGCTTTGCGCCTTGTACTGCATCCCTATAATTGAATTTAATGGTGGTGGTTGAGTGTGGTGGGCGCATTACTGCGTTGCAAATGCTCGCAATACTCTTGTATTGCTGTGCTTTGCGCCTTGTACTGCATCCCTATAATTGAATGTAGAGTTGTCGTTGAATATTTGGTAGGGCGCATTGCTGCATCCTGATAACTGATCTAGCCTAGCGATCAAGTTTTTTGTCATTGTTTGTTGTCTCGCGTTTTTGAAAGTTGCACATGCGGTCTAAAGATACCCTCAGTTTTACCCATCTTGCTGTGTTGTTGGCAGCATTGTCTATGCTGGGGCCGTTTTCGATTGATACCTATTTGCCTGCATTCGCGTCGATACAAACTAGTTTGCATGCGACCTCGATTGAGGTGCAACAAACGCTCACGGCTTACATGCTGTCGTTTGCCGTGATGACCTTGTGGCATGGAGCTTTATCGGATTCCTTCGGTCGTCGTAATGTGGTGCTGGTCGCATTGGTCGTGTTTGCGATCGGGTCGTTTGGATGCGCATCTGCTCACACCGTACATTACCTTTGGGTGTTTCGTATCATGCAAGGTGTTGCTGCTGGTGCAGGGATGGTGATTGGTCGCGCGATTGTGCGCGATTTATACGCGGGTGCTCCTGCTGAGAAATTATTGTCGCTCGTGACGATGATTTTTTCTATCGCGCCGGCGATCGCACCTATCATCGGTGGTTGGGTCGTTTCGCATTCGGATTGGCGCACCATCTTTTTATTATTGTTTGCCTACACGGTGATTTTGCTCATCGCCTGCTATCGTTATTTGCCAGAATCTTTGCCCGTCGAGAAGCGCCAGGCTTTCAATGTGGAGTTTTTGTGGCAGAGTTATCGAGACGTGTTTAAGTCACCGCGTTTCTATTTCAAAGCGGGCACGATCGGTTGTAATTTTGCCGGAATATTTTTATTCATTTCATCGGCACCTGCATTCATTACCCAACATTTGAAACTCGATGCGCAAAGTTTTGGCTGGCAATTCATACCTATGGTCGGCGGAATATTTCTTGGCTCGCTCGCTGCTAATCAATTGGCGGGCCGCTTGACGATCGCTAAACAAGTCGCGATTGGTTTTGTGTTCTTAATGTCGGCAGCGATTTTCAACGTTGTCTTTCACTATTTTTCTGCACCTATGCTTCCCTGGTCAGTGGTGCCACTGTTCTTCTATGCGTTCGGCATGTCGGTCGTGTTTCCAGGTGCCACCTTGATGGTCTTGGAATTGTTCCCGCACATTCGTGGAATCGTCGCATCATGTCAGTCAGCTTCAGTTACATTGTTGAGTGCGTTTGTTGCAGGCGTGATGGCGCCTTCATTAGACCATTCTGTTTTATCGCTTGCTTTGGGGCAGTTTGGTTTCGCCTTAATGGCTTTGATCTTATGGTACTCGGGGCGTGCGTACTCCAAAATGTATAGCCACCCAAAAGTCACTCAAATTTAGTTGTCAGCGAATTTATGCTCGCTTGATATTCTTCATTGTTCCGCGCATTTTTTCTCATCGGTTTTTTCCATTGAACGTTATCCCCAGTTACATCCTTTGTGATTGGGGTTGCGTGTCTCTCTGTCCACTCAAATAATTTTTGTTTCGAAAGTCTTCTTTTATTGCGTCATGTGTGATGCAAATCTCTTCGTTTTGTGGAATTGCATATGGCCTTGCAAGGTCATCAAACTGTCATTTTCGATCGCTATACTGCGCGCTGTCATTGAGTTAATTACTAATTCAAGGCTTCAAAAAAAGATGTTTTTCGCTTTTTTTGTTGTGCTGTTTTCGGACTACGTAACAAAAAACTTTTTTTAATTTTTGGAATTTAAACTATGAAAAAATCAATTCTTGCACTGGCACTTTTCGGTGCATTTTCTGGTGCCGCTATGGCTCAATCTTCTGTCACGATCTACGGTATCGTCGACGCTGGTGTAGCATACAAAGACGCTGGCGCAGGTAAGCTCGTCTCTTTAGACAGTGGTTTGAATTCCACGTCACGTTTGGGTTTCCGTGGCACAGAGGCTTTATCTGGCAATTTGAAAGCAAACTTCAACTTGGAAATGGGTTTAAAAGCTGACACAGGTGGCAATGATGCGGCGCTCTTCGCACGTGGTGCATGGGTCGGCTTATCAAGCAGTGATTTCGGCCAAGTTAATTTGGGTCGTCACAAATCTTTGACCTACATCTACGGCGCAGCAATCGATCCATTCATGGACGGCTTGCTGGGTAAAACAGATCTGATGTTCAAGATCAACAATGTGCGTGATAACTCTGTTACCTACATCTCGAATAGCATGTCTGGTTTCTCCGTTGCAGGTCAGTATGGTTTCGGCGAAAAAGCAGGCAATGCGACTGCCAACCGCGTTACTAGTATTGCCGCGAGCTACGTAAGTGGCCCAATCAATGCCAATATCGTTTGGGATGATATGAAAGACACCAACGGTAACCGCGCAGTCGCTGGCGGTAAGTTGTTGGCCGGCGTTTCTTACGATTTCGGTGGCTTTAAATTGCACGGCATGTACGAAGAAAACAAAGGTTCTGTCAGCTTGACAAACTTGGCTGAAACAAAAGAGCAGTTGTATGTGATTGGTGCGACAGTGAAAGATGGTAACAATACCTTCATCGCAAGCTACACCGATTCAAAAGTAAAGACTTCTGCTAATGCAGATTCTAATCGTTTCGCATTAGGTTATACGTACGACATGTCTAAACGTACTAATTTGTACGCTTCTGTGGCACGTGTATCGAATGAAAAGGCAGTTAAAACTTTGGCAGACGTCAACGGCGCAACTGCTCGTTTGTTCAACGTTGGTATCCGTCATAAGTTCTAATTGATGTTGTGACGCGGGGCAAAATCCCGCCCCGTTACTAGCACGCCATTGACTAGGTGCTTGCCCAAAAGCCGCTGAAAATGTTTCAGCGGCTTTTTGCTTTTGTAGCGATCTTTTGTAAAATTGTGAATGAAATGTAAAAACGCTTGCTCACGCCAAGTTGTCGACTACAATGCAGTCTCAGGTTCAATTTGAGTGAGGTTTATCATGAAAAAGATTCTTTTGGCCCTTGGCTTAGTAGCTTTGCAAATAAGTACTGCTTATGCCGGTGAGGTGAAATTAACTTGGGGCAATCTTGATCAGTTTACTGACGTCCAAGAGGGGCGTGACAGTCGTGATCGTTTCCGTGAAAATCTGATGAGAGAGTTTGCAGACATATTTAACGCCCAAGCGAAAAAGCTGCCTGATGGCTACGTGATGAATGTAGACATCACAGATCTAGACTTGGCGGGCGATATTCGTCCAAGCATGTCGTCTTCGCAGATCCGAATTATGACTGCGATTTACTGGCCACGCATGAGCTTTACCTATGAACTGCGAAATGAAAAGGCTGAAGTGATTGCCAATGGAAAAGAGGAATTGCGCGATATGGATTATCTCAATCGAGCACGTTTTCCTTCAGGCGTTACACACTTTGAATTTGAAGAGCGCATGGTTCAAGACTGGTTTAGACGGCAGCTAGCTGGAGGAACATTTCCAAACAAAGATAGCAGCAAGCTTGCAGTTAAAAACTAATTTTGATTGTAAAATACTTAATGGTAGATCTCCCTCGTTTGATTGCGGCGGTTTGCTAATCCCCCTCAAAGGCGCGTAAAATGGCGCCTTTATTTCTATAGACCTTGTGTTGTTGCATTAATCGACACATTATCTACGCCCGATTTTCAGGGCGGCTTACTTCAAGTTATCCATGTCAGACCAGTCAGATCAAAAAGTCGAGGCCGAAGAGCCTCGCAAAGCGATGTTTTATGACCCGACGGAACATCGTATCCGCAGTTTTGTGACGCGTGCAGGCCGCTTGTCTGACGCGCAGGCAAAGGCTATCGAAACTCTGGGACCGCAATTCATGATTCCTTACAAAAAAGAGAATCTTGATATAGCGGCTACATTTGGTCGTGAAGCGCCAACTGTTTTCGAAATTGGCTTTGGGATGGGCGAAACCAGTGCCAAAATTTCCGCACTGATGCCAGAGAAAAATTTCATCGGTGTTGAAGTACATACTCCTGGCGTTGGCAGTTTGTTGAAATTAGTGGGTGCAGCTGGCTTGACCAATCAACGCGTCATACAGCACGATGCCTATGAGGTTTTGGTGAATATGATTGCGCCGGAATCTTTGCACGGAGTGCACGTTTTCTTCCCAGACCCTTGGCATAAAGCACGCCACAACAAGCGTCGTTTAATACAGAGCCCTTTGGTTGCCTTGTTAAGTTCTCGCTTGAAAAAGGGCGGATACATTCATTGCGCGACAGATTGGGAAGACTATGCCGTACAAATGTTAGAAGTGTTGAGCGCAGAACCTTCACTCAAGAATACAGCTGATGGCTACGCGCCACGACCAGATTATCGTCCTGTTACTAAATTTGAGAACCGTGGTTTAAAGCTCGGGCATGGTGTTTGGGATTTGGTTTTCGAAAAACAGTAGCACAATAATTCGTTCGTTTAGATTAGGCCATGATGTCATCTGCATGTCATCATGGCCTTTTACAATCTGCCGCATATGGCAGATTTCTCTCCGACTTCCTCTCGTAAAATTCTCATCTTAAGCGTCTCCGCAGGCGCCGGCCATGCCCGTGCGGCTGAGGCGATTCGTGCCCAGGCGAATATCGATTATCCTCACGACACGGTGGTACATGTCGACGTCATGCAGTACGCAACAGCAGGTTTTCGTAAGCTATACACCGACTTCTATATGCACTTGGTGAATAAAGCGCCTTCGTTGTGGGGCTATCTATATCACTACAGTAATGAGGCAAAACGCGATAGCACGCTTGAAAATCTTAGGCGGCGATTGGAGCGTTGGAACGCCAAAGCTCTCATGCGATTCATTGCTGAATTTAGGCCTGATGCGATTATTTGCACTCATTTCCTACCTGCAGAAATCTTGTCTCGTCTATTGTCTCGCGGCGAACTCGATTGCCCTGTGTGGGTGCAGGTAACGGACTTCGATTTACATAGAATGTGGGTGCATGATGGCATGCACGGTTATTTTGCGGCGAATGAAGAAGTTGCTTTCCGTATGCGTGAACATGGCATTTCGAATGAGCAAATTCATGTGACAGGCATTCCCATTATGCCAGCCTTCACTCAAGTGTTAGGGCGTGAAGTCTGCGCTGCCGAATTGGCTTGTGATCCACGCAGAACAACAGTCATGCTCATGAGTGGCGGTGGTGGTGTCGGTGATATGGCGAGCCTGGCTCGTCGAATTCTGGAAATGCCCGTTGATACGCAAGAAGAATCGTTCCAGTTAATTGTATTGACTGGCAAGAATCAACAAGCATTCAGCGCATTGCAATTAATGCGATCAGAATATTCAGGGCGTTTATTTCCGGTGGGTTTTACTCGTGAGGTTGAGCGTCTGATGGCATGTGCCGATCTTATTGTGACCAAGCCAGGTGGCCTAACGACCTCTGAATGTCTGGCGATGCGGCTACCGATGATCGTCAATGCACCTATTCCTGGCCAAGAAGAGCGTAATGCTGATTACGTGTTGGAAAGTGGTGCAGCCCTCAAAGCCGTCGATGAAACAGCGCTATGTTTTCGTATTCAAAGTCTTCTCAAAGATCCTCAGCGCTTACAACAGATGCGAAGCGCGGCTGCACAGATTGCTCAGCCTGATGCGGCAAAGAGTGTGATTAGCACGGTAATCAATTCCCTCGCGCAAACTGTGCGTCGCCCTTAGATCAAATTCTGCAAAGGAAAATTATGCGTATTAATCAACGTGGTCTCATGCTCAATCTGTTGTGGGTCTTGTTGATGGCGATTTTCTTTGCCGAAGTCGAGATTCAAATTGAAGGCGGAGCTGGTTGGGCAACGAGTCTGCCGACTTGGAGAATAGAAAGTCATTGGTTGCTCGATATTTTCTGGGGGGGCAGGGCGATGACGGGCTATCACGCATGGATGTTTCCATTCATTGCGATGGTATTTCATTTGCCATTATTTTTCCTTCAGACTTGGAGTTGGAAACTACAAGCCCGTTGCCTCGCCTGCATTATGGAATTTTGGATTATTGAAGACTTCTTATGGTTTATATTGAACCCCGCCTTCGGTTGGGAGCGATTTAATCCCGTTGATGTGTTCTGGCACAAGCACTGGTTATGGGGAGCGCCACTTGATTACTGGACTTTCTCTATCGTTGCTTGCGTGCTTTTTGTGTGGTCTTATCGTATTCCGCGAGAGAAGGCTAATAGTTAGATCCGAGGCTGGAAGTCACCACGTCGCCAATTTCAAAAAACTTCGTCCCTAAAAAAATTTCAAAAAGCCCTTGCTTTCATTAAATCACTGTATTACTATATTCATACAGTAACTAATACAGTGAGTAATACAGTAAGTAAGCAACTTGACAACTGTATTGCAAATAAAGGAAACATGAGTTCACCCCGTGATTTACCTGCTGACATTTTCCATATCGCTACCGGCAGTAGTGAGCCTATCTATCGCCAAATGATAGAGCAATTACGCCGTCTGGTTGTGGGAGGACAAGTGCAAGCTGGCGACGGGATGCCATCGGTACGCATGGTCGCGAGTAGTTTAGGTGTCAATCCGATGACGGTGTCTAAGGCGTATAGCATGCTTGAGGCAGAAGGGTTGCTGGAGCGTCAACGTGGGATGGGAATGATTGTCGCCTCACGTAAGGCCGAAGCGAATGAAGATCAAGCAAAACTTCAGTTACTCAAGCCAAGTATGCAGCGATTAGCCTTGGAAGTGCAGCAGTTAAAGTTAGCGCCAGAGCCAGTGATCGCGATGTTTTCTGAGATGCTCAGAAACGAGATCAAAGATTAGATCTCATTAAAGAAATGAATGGCGATCAGGAAGATGTGTTGAAATCGACTGATCGTTTTTTTAACGACGTAGTTTTGTAAGGATTGAATCATGAAATATATACAGTCTTTTTTCACAACGATGATCCAAATCGTGACGATTGGATTTTTGAGCCATTTCGCGACATTTAGCGAAGCACTAGCGCAGGCACCAAAACAAGAGAGCACCGCAACAGCCACTGATAACGCAACACGTGGTCTATTGTTCGAGATTAAGTCAGGCAATAAAGTCGCCTATTTATTTGGTTCGATTCATATTGCTAAAGCCGATTTTTATCCTATGTCACCAAAAGTAGAAGCTGCATATGCGCAGGCAGACACGGTTGCAGTTGAAGCGGACGTTTCGGATCAGGCGAAAGCGCAGGCCATCATGCCAAAGTTCACTTATGCAGCGCCTGACAAATTGCAAAATCATTTGAAGCCAGAAACTTGGACAAACTTTCAAACTGTATTTGGACCAGCATCTGAACAAATGCAAGGATTCAAGCCTTTCATTGTTTCCTCAGCCGTTGCTTTGCAAGTAGGGATGCAAATGGGCTTTGATCCTTCTAAAGGAATTGACCTGCATTTCATTCAACGCAGCAAAGCCGATAAGAAAAGTGTTATCGAACTCGAAGGTTTGGAGTTTCAAGCAAACATGATGGGAAGTTTGAGCGATGAAGAAGGCGATGCAATGATCACTTCCTTACTGCAAAGCATGAAGAGTGGCGAAATGATGAAAGAGTTAACTCAAATTGCAAGTTCATGGAAAGCGGGTGATGCCGCGGCGATCGCTAAGTTGTTCACCGATGCAGCGAACAAAGACGCTGGTTCACGCAAGATGATGAAGATGTTGATGGACGATCGTAACGAAGGCATGGTTAAGAAAATCAATGACATGATGCAAAGCGGTAAGAAGCTTTTCGTGGTGGTCGGTGCAGGGCATTTGGCTGGTGAAAAGAGTATTGTCGATTTGATGCAGAAGCAAGGTCTGGAAGTTAAGCAGATTCGTTGAGTCATACTCCCAATATCAATCGTTTTCAATTTTTTCGAAGCATTGCCTGGCTCCCCGAGGACGAGGCAATGCGATGTTCTGGATTTCATATGCATGCACCTATCAAAATTCGCGGTTTAAGCAAGTCGTTTGAATCGCAATCTGTTTTGAATCAACTCGATTGGGAAATTGAAGCCGGGAGCATTGTCGGTTTACTTGGCCGCAACGGGGCAGGCAAGTCGACTTTGATTGAATGCTTGCTTGGCTTGCGCCAAAACAATGGCGGTGAGATTCAGATTTTTGGTGAACCAACTAATCAGTTGTCGACCGATGTCAAAGCCAAAATTGGTTATGTGCCGCAGAATTCGGATTTGTTTGATTGGCTTACACCGCGTCAAATGTTGAACTATTTTAAATCCTTTTACCCTCATTGGAATGATACTAAGGTCGATAGTTTGATGGAGCGATGGGAGTTGCCCTTCGATAAAGTCATTAGCAAGTTATCGGGTGGACAAAAACAGAGATTGGCCATCATTCGCGCGCTGGCGCATGATCCCGAATTATTGGTATTGGATGAACCAGTAGCGAGTTTAGATCCGGCTGGACGGCGTGATTTTTTGCGTGAAATTGTTGATAGCGTGATCGATAAAAACACGACCATTTTGTTTTCTACCCATATCTTGTCTGATCTTGAGCGCGTCGCGATGAAAGTGGCTTTCCTTTCGAAGGGGAAAATCGTGCACGAGCAAACACTCGACGATTTGATGGAAGTGAGCTTGCAGGTGACTGGACAAGGGGCTGTTTTGAATCAACTCCGACCCAGTAAAGTCTTGCAACGTTCTAACTTGATGAATGGTGAAGAGCGTTTGTTGGGGCAGTGGACGGAGCAACAGACGAATGAGCTTTACAGACGTAGCGATGTTCGCGTCGAGAAGTTGAGCTTGGAAGACTTGTTTATCGAGATGACCAAATGAAATCTATACTCAATATTTGGATGCAACCCGTCCATGCTCGTATGAATTTGCATGGGATACGTTCACTTGTGATTTTGCTTTCGAGTGTTCTTGTTTTGTCGCAGATCGTTGCCTACGTGCTGGTTACGTTAAAAAATGGTTCTCTCGACTTTAAATTGCATCTGATCGTTCTGCTCGGTGCGGCAGGTTTCTTGTTTTGTATTCTTATTTTCGGTTGGTTTGTGATGCTGTCGATGAATGTCGGTTTGCAGTATTCGCCATCCAATTCCAAATTGGTACCTGGGCTCAAACTTCGCTTACAAATTGCACTGGTACTTCCAATTCTTTTTATTGCCTTTTGCGCAACACTTATCTTTGGATTGTTATCTCAGAAATGGAATCTGATTCCATTTCTTGCGGTCTCGGCGTTCCTCTCGTTCTTTATCGTGATGATTCGGAACCAATTGGCACTAATACCTTTTCTGCTGTTGCTACAGGCGCCAGCATATTTAGAGAAAAATACGTCAGCGAATCCATTTAACATACTTGAGTCTGCGCTTGGACTTTCACCAGATCTTCAATGTTTTATATTTTCGATTTTGATCATCTCGTTCGCACTATATTGTTTTTTTGCGGTTAGTGAGAAAGCGCATTTTGAGATGTATCAACGTGCACAAGTGATGAAGAATGGTTTGCAAGTGCAAACGTCCCAAGAAAATCGCGTTTCTCTAGGCTTCGGCATGATTTATTTTCGGATCATGAAATATCAGGTTCGAGCGACGCTCATGGGTGTTAAAGACGCCTTACGCCCGCAGTTGTTGAAATACGTGTTTGGACCTCGCATCCACTGGTCCACTTTATTCTTGCAGGCTGTCTCGATGGGCCTCATGATTTTTATATTTTTCCATCTAATGGAGTTGTTTCGTACTGCAAAAAGCGATTTCTGGGATGGCTTTGCAGGTGGATTTGTTTGGGGGTTTGTTGGTCTGTATTTGTTGGTTCTGCCTTGTATTTTTATAATACAGATGTTTGCTCGCATTTACCAAACCCGTTCTGAGCAAGCTTTGTTATGTTTGGCACCCTTGGCAGGTAATCGGCAGCAAATCGATCGTGAACTCTATCTGTATTGCTTACGACAATTTGCGATCACATTTGTTTTGAGTATATTGTCAGGTCTGTTTTTTCTGCTGCAGTGGAAAACGATTGACGTAAAGTCTGCAACCCTTATCCTGACGTTGACAGCTGTATTTCCGTTTGTTTTAGTTATTCCTACGGCACATGCAAAGATGCGTTCTTTGAGTGATCATCCTATCGCATGGAGCGCAATTCCTGGAGCGGCAGTGATGGTTTTGGGACTTGCAAGCTTGATTATTTTTCCGTTTGAAATCGTGTTTTTGTATTTGGTCGTGGTCGTTCTTGTAACCCTCGGTTTCTTACTTCGTCAATGGCGTAAGGCCAGAGCGCAGGTGCAGTTTCCTGCGGGTTGGGCTGTCTAAAAGTTCTGCTTAGAGGAATTCGGCGATTAAACCCACCAATTCCTCACCGTAGCTTTCGAGCTTCTTAGCACCGACACCGGTCACACCACGCAAGTCTTCAAGCGTGCGTGGTTTGGCTTTTGCAATCTCTCGCAGCGTACTGTCGTGGAAAATAATAAAGGCGGCGGTATTATGTGCTTTCGCAGTTTCCACGCGCCACCAACGCAAACGTTCAAAAATCTTTTGTTCGAGATCGTCAAGATTCGCTTCCGCAAAATCTTTTGCTGATTGGCGTTTGTGTTTGACAGCCTTTTCCGCTTTTTTGTATTGACGGAGTTGAACTTTGGCCTCACCACGCAAAACTGCACGAGAGTCCTCGGTGAGTTTGAGTGAGCTAAAATTTTCGTAATCGACGGCGACTAAACCGAGTGCGATCATTTGCCTCAATAGTGCTCGCCATTCCGCTTCGCTCTTGTCAGAACCAATACCGTAGGTAGACAACTGATCATGCCGCCATTGTTTGACGCGATCGGTATCAATGCCGCGAATGACATCGATGACGTGGCCAGCGGCAAAGCGCTGATCAACGCGATAGATAGTGGAGAGAATTTTTTGCGCAGCGACGCTACCATCGAATGAGATCGGCGGTGATAAGCAGGTATCGCAGTTGCCGCACGCTTCTGATTGTTGGCCGAAGTAGTCAAGTATGTGAACACGACGGCAGTTGAGTGTTTCGCAGAGACCTAGCATCGCATCGAGTTTGGCGCCCAAGATACGCTTATAAGCTTCATTCGCTTCAGATTCATCGATCATACGACGTTGCTGCACGACGTCTTGTAGTCCGTATGCCATCCAAGCATTGGCAGTGGCGCCATCACGTCCAGCACGCCCAGTTTCTTGATAATAGCCCTCGATACTTTTCGGTAAGTCGAGGTGGGCGACGAAGCGCACATCCGGTTTATCAATGCCCATACCAAATGCAATGGTGGCAGTCATCACGATACCATCTTCACGTAAAAAGCGAGCCTGATTGCGGTAGCGTTCTGACTGTTCCATTCCCGCGTGATAGGGAAGTGCGGTGATGCCATTCTCATTGAGAAACTCTGCCATTTCCTCAACCTTTTTGCGCGACAAGCAGTACACAATACCTGCATCGCCACTGTGTTGGGCTTGAATAAAGTCGAGCAATTGCTTCTTGCCATTCGCTTTTTCAACAATTTGATAGCGTATATTGGGCCTATCGAAAGAGGAAACGAATTGCAGCGCATTTTCTAATTGCAAGCGATGAATAATTTCATCGCGTGTTTGCTGATCTGCTGTCGCAGTTAAGGCGATCCGTGGCACATCGGGGAAACGTTCGTGCAATACCGAGAGTTTGATGTATTCTGGTCGGAAGTCATGACCCCACTGTGAAACGCAGTGAGCCTCATCGATCGCGAATAAGGCTAGTGGCGTGACCGAGAGAAGTTCAAGGCAGCGCTGTGTCATCAGGCGCTCAGGCGCTATGTAAACGAGGTCGAGCTCGCCAGCGCGCATTAACCGTTCAATACGCATTGCCTCTTCAAAACTTTGGGTTGAATTGAGAAAGGCTGCTCGCACACCGACTTCGGCTAAAGCATCGACTTGATCTTGCATTAATGCGATTAGCGGCGAAACGACAATCCCTACCCCTTGACGAATTAGGGCAGGAATCTGATAACACAAAGATTTGCCGCCACCGGTTGGCATCAACACTAAAGCATCGCCGCCATTGACCACATGATCGACGATTTGTGCCTGTTGTGAGCGGAATGCGGGATAGCCAAATACCGTCTGCAAGAGATGCAGGGCTTGTTCTTGTTTAGCAGTCAGTGGCGTGCTCACGTTGATTCGAATCTTGGAATATGTTTATTCGGTCCAAGCAATCCAACCTAGCTGCCACGTCAATAAAATCATAATGCCGAATGCGATTCGGTACCAGGCGAAGGCGTTGAAAGTGTGAGTGGAGATATACTTTAGCAACCAACGAACGCAGAAGAACGCCGAGATAAATGCAGTGATGGTGCCGAGGCCGAACATAGGAATGTCGGCAACAGTCAGTAGATCACGTGCTTTATATAGCGAATAAACTGTGGCGCCAAGTAGCGTGGGAATCGCTAAGAAAAAAGAATACTCGGTGGCTGCTTTGCGCGACATGCCAAACAACATAGCGCCGATAATGGTTGCTCCAGAGCGGGAGGTTCCTGGGATCAAGCCGAATGCTTGAGCGATCCCAACCTTAATCGCATCGACGAAAGTCATTTGGTCGACTGTCTCAATCCGAACAGGGACAGTACTTTTCGCTTGGCGATTTTCTACCCAAAGAATAATGATGCCACCGACGATGAAGGCTGTGGCGACAGGGATTGGTGCAAATAAATATGCTTTGATTGTTTTGATGAACAATAAACCTATCACTGCCGCAGGTAGAAAACCGATGGTGATGTTAATAGCCAATCGACGTGCTTGCTTGTCGTTGAATAATCCAAAAATAATTTCTGAAAGCTTGATCCGGTATTCCCAACACACGGCGAAGATGGCGCCGGCTTGAATCGCGATTTCGAAGACCTTCACTTTCTCGCCTGTAAAATTAAGCAGGCTGCTCGTGAGAATTAAATGACCTGTGGAAGAAATCGGGAGAAATTCAGTCAGGCCTTCAACGATGCCCATAATGATAACTTTGATGGCGAGTAGAAAATCCATGGCGTTATTGTAATTTGCTAAATGTTTAAAAATGACAAGGGACGAAGCTTATCATGTACTACCTTGATGCCGCATGATTTTAAGTACGGTGAGAGGTGGCTGGTTGCGTTACTTTTTCGAGTTGCTCCAGCCACTGCAGTGCGTAGATTCGGTCTTGACCGCACATCTCCTCGTTCGCTTGCAAACCAGAGCAGCAAGACGGGCGCTCTGGTTGGCCGAAAATCTTGCAATTGAGATCTTGATCTAGCTGTACGCAAGGTACTCCTGCGGGCTTACCGTCAGGCATGCCAGGAATCGGGCTAGTTATCGAAGGGGCGATGCAGCAAGCAGCGCAATGGGGGCGACACACGATGAGTTTCATTGCAATATTTTAGGTGGTTAAATCTTTTTATTTGAGTGCGTCGCGAATTTTATCTGTGTTTTATCAAAATCAGTTGGCTTAGAGCGATCTTTCGGCGATGTTGCCTTGACCAAATTCCGACTTCCGCTTACATTACTGACTCATGAGTAAGTTAATTTAAATCCCTTAGGAAATGTTTTAATCCTCTTGCAAGAATTTGCCGTCTAATTTGTGGTTTGTAGTAGTTCTTTCTTTTCTAAGTATCTGATTAATTGATGTTTTGTTGCGATGACTTGTCCATTTAAACCACGCTGGGAAAGAAGAAAAGATGCTCGTCCGCAAGAATTGCTGGACGCTGCGCTCGACCACTTTGTGGCTAGAGGCTTTGCGGCAACGCGTCTAGATGATGTCGCGAAATCGGCAGGCGTGTCGAAGGGAACTTTGTATTTATACTTCAGTAGCAAAGAAGAGCTGTTAAAGGCTGTTGTGCGAGAATCGATCGTTCCTTTGATTGGCGAAGCAGAAACGGTGATCGAGCAATTCTCAGGAAGTAGTGAAGAATTGTTTCGCTTGGTTATGCGCACCTGGTGGGACAATGTTGGAGCATCTAAGTTGTCTGGCTTGCCAAAGTTAATGACGGCAGAAGCGGGTAACTTCCCAGAACTTGCGCGATTTTATCAGGAGGAAGTGGTTGATCGTGGTGAGCGCCTAGTTGCAACCATGCTTCGACGTGGTATTGAACGGGGTGAAATTGTCGAGGTTGATCTTGAGATTGCTCCGCGCGTGTTGGTCGCGCCTATGATCATGATGATGTTATGGAAACATTCAAATGGTGTTTGTAAGGTAGAAGAGGATAAGCTGCCAGCCCACCTAGATTATTACATTGAGATGTCCCTGCGCGGGATCTTAGTGCCGAAAGCGAGTAGTAAGGATGAAAAGAAAAAGGCGGCTAATTGCTGTAAAACTTGAAGGAAAGCGCCTTTTACTGATTCGTATTTGATAAAATGGAAGTTTCCTCCGACACATTAACCTTGTTTTTCCAGACGCGAATAGCGTTGAAGCGAGTAGAAGACTATGAATATCGAACAAGCCCGTTTTAATATGATTGAGCAGCAAATTCGCCCGACGAATGTGAGCTCCCCAGAAGTATTGTCACTGTTAGCAACAGTCAAGCGTGAGAATTTCTTCCCATCGTCGCAAAAAGGACTGGCGTTTTTCGATACATCTTTGCCACTGGTGGCTGGCGTGATGTCTCTGCCGCCAAAGTTGGAAGCGCGCATCGTGCAAGAAGTGAATGCGAAATCAAGCGATTCCGTATTGGTAGTGGGGGCGGATTCTGGCTACTTGGCTGCACTGTTGGCACATCAAGCTCGTCACGTCACGGTAATGGAGGCTGAAAATGAGCTGCGCAATTTAGCGCAAGCCAATATCAAGGCAAATGGTTTGACCAATGTGGATGTGGTTTTAGGCGATGCATTACAAAACCAAGCTGTTGCGTCCTTCGATGTGATCGTCGTGACAGGTTCTTTGGAAAATGTGCCGCCGAATCTGCAAGAGCAGTTAAATGTCGGTGGTCGGTTGTTTGTCTTTGTTGGTAAAGCCCCTGTGATGACGGCTCAATTAATTACCCGCGAATCCGATTTGTTCTTCAATGCACAAGAATTGTTTGAAACCTCGGTGGGGCGCTTATCTCAAGCGAAAGTGGAATCTAGCTTCAAGCTCTAATGCAATTTTGAAAATATTCAAAATTAATATATTATTTCTAACTAATTGAGTATAAAAGCGCATGCAAGCAATAACAGCACCTGAGTTAGCGCAGTGGTTGGCGGATTCCAGTAAAAAAATGCCATTTTTACTTGATGTCAGGGAACCTTCAGAGTATGAAATTTGTCATATTCCCGGATCACACCTGATTCCAATGCATACAATTTCAATGAAATTGGAGGAGTTAGATCAGGATGTTGAAATAGTTTGTATCTGCCATCATGGTGGTAGAAGTATGCAAGTTGCACATTTCCTCGAGAGAAATGGCTTCAATCAAATCATTAATTTGACCGGTGGTGTACATGCGTGGGCTTTGCAGGTTGATACTGCAATGTCTACATATTAGACAGTTTTGGGTGGTGCCGAAAACGTCTGCGTAAGTGATTTGTCATCGTATCGACGTCTTTTAAAAAAGACTCTGCGATATTTAATTTTATTCGGAGCATTTTATGCGTAAATCTATTATCGCTACTTTTATTGCGACAGCGTTTTTATCTTTGAACGCAAGTGCCAGCGATTTGTTGCAAGTCTACAAAGAAGCATTGGCGAACGATGCCCAATATAGTTCAGCACGTGCGGCAAAATTAGCTGGTGCTGAACGTTCAGTTCAAGGCCGTTCTGGTTTGTTGCCACGTGTGGGCTTGAGCGGGGGCGTTAGCAAAACTCACTCTGAGTTTGATCCAGACAGAGGTAGTACGGTTACATCTAATTCCACGGGTAACTCGCTGACTTTATCTTTGAGTCAACCACTGTTTAACTTGGGTTCCTGGGAAGTCTACGAACAGAGTAAGTTGGCCGTGATTGCAAGTGATATCCAATTTGCGCAAGCACAACAAGATTTGATGCTGCGTGTCAGCCAAGCCTACTTCGACGTCTTGGCTGCAGAAAATACACTGCAGACTTTGCAAGCGCAAAAAGTGGCGACAGCAGAGCAATTGGCTTCCGCAAAACGTAATTTCGAAGTGGGTACACAGACCATCACTGACACCCATGAAGCACAGTCCGCTTTCGATCTGGTGACCGCGCAGGTACTGGCTGGTGAAGGTGATTTAGAAGTTAAGCGTGCAGCTTTGCGTCAGATCATCGGCAAAGATGCGGGTAATTTGTCACGTTTGAAAGATGGAGTGCAGTTATCGTCTCCAGTTCCAGCGCAAATTAACGAATGGGTGGCAACTGCAGAGAAACAAAATTTTGCGGTAACTTCTTCACAGGTGAACTTGGAAATTGCTCAGCGAGAAATCAAGAAGAGCCGTTCTGGTCATCTGCCAACCATCGATTTTTCTGCGAGTACCGGCCGTAGCTCCGGCGGTTCTGCTTTGGCTGCACAAAGTGGGGTTTCACGCCCAACGACCATTGGTGTATCTGTGAACATTCCTTTGTTCTCGGGCTTTGGTACCGACAGTCGTGTGCGCGAAACAATTGCATTGGAAGATAAAGCGCGTAATGACCTGGAAAGCGCACGTCGTGCTGCAGCACAAAGTGCACGTCAGGCTTATATCGGTGTAGTAAGTGGCTTGTCACAAATTAAGGCATTTGAAGCAGCCGAAATTTCCAGTCAGTCTGCATTAGATTCCACTAAGTTAGGCTACCAAGTCGGTGTTCGTATCAATATTGACGTATTGAACGCGCAACAAAAACTATCAAATACACGCCAAAGCTTAGCGAAAGCACGCTATGACAACATCATCAATGGTTTGCGTTTGAAAGCAGCCGCTGGCAGTTTGAAAGAATCTGATTTGGCTGAAGTGAACTCGCTCTTGGTTCAATAATTTGCTGAAATCAAACTCAAAAAAATGCCCGCTAATATGCGGGCATTTTTTTGTTTGGTTCTTAGCCTGTACCACCTAAGTTGCATGAGATCGATGAGTGAACATCGATCTCAACCAGCGAATTTGCTTGGCTGCTTTAGCCGCAAGCGCCAACGTAACCGCACGAGACGCAACGAGAACAGCCGTCAATCTTTTGCAATGCATATGCACCGCAGTCAGGGCATTTCTTGCCGCTCGCCGTTGGAATCAATGGTGCTGTTTCACCTTCATATGCAAGATCATCCATGCCATAGGCGAGCTGCTTGTTCTTGTATTTTTCAGCCAAAACAGTAATTGGTACTTGATTGCCCGCTGCATCAAGAAAGCCGCGCTTCATCAAAATTCTTTGCAAAGAATAGCCGATAGCTGCGACTTCCGATTCATGGAACAAAGGTGCTTGCGAGCCATCGTCTTTGGTAATCATACCGCACCGAACTGTACCCTTATCCCAAACAACCTCTCGCATATCTGCGAGTGCTTTTGCGATTGAACCACCCGAGCGTGCCGCCATAGAAAGCAAACGCATACTAGCGGAAATCCATTGTTGACCATCGTTCTTCTGTCCCGCCGGCATGAAAAATTCGAAAGGTCTTTCTATTGTCGCGAGCTCACCGCCGACTATGCCTTGAATATGGATAAAGCTCACCGTCAGGTAAACAGTCTTTTTGCCCTCGTAGGTCATGTATTGCACCTTAGAGGTGACCGATTCGAGATCTCCGAACGGACGTCCATCAAACTGTTTGCGCAGGAGATCGTCATCCACTTGTACTTTAGGCGCTACCGGTGCGGCTTCTGTGCCCACCGAAAGTACACTTCCTAAAATAGTATTGGGGCGATAGGTTGCCAAACCCTTTAGGCCGGCACGCCATGCATCAAGATAGAGCGACTGGAAATCGTCGTAAGGATAATCAGCCGGCACATTTACTGTTTTTGAAATCGCTGAATCCACATAGGGCTGCACCGCTTGCAGCATCATCATGTGGTCATTGGCTGACATGTTGAGCGCAGTAATAAATGCAGGTGGGAGTTTGGTATCGTCAGTGACATCGTTGCCAAGATGGCGATATAGGCGCCAGGCATGATCCGCTACTTCGTAAATTTTGCTATCGCCTGCAGCCATGCGTTTTTTGCGGTTGTAAACCCAAGAGAATGCCGGCTCAATTCCGTTTGAAGCATTATCAGCAAATGCCAAGGTGATGGTACCAGTTGGCGCGATAGAGATCAGATGTGAATTACGCAGTCCGGTTTGTTTGATTTGTTCGCGAACCTCATTTGGGAGACGACTCGCAAACGAACCAGCGAGATACTGTTCTGCATCAAAGAGTGGAAATGCACCTTTTTCTTTTGCAAGCTCAGCCGATGCGGCATAGGCTGTGTTGCGCATCTGCTCTGCAATTTGACGTGCCACTTCTCGACCTTGTGCCGAATCGTAGCGGATGCCAAGCATCACCAAAGCGCTACCTAAACCGAGGAAACCCAGACCAACGCGACGTTTTGACATGGCTTCGTCGTGCTGTTGTTGTAATGGCCAAGCGGTCGCATCGAGAACATTGTCGAGCATTCGGGTCGCAACTGATACCACGGCTTTGAAACCATCAAAGTCGAAGTAGGCTTCTTTACTAAACGCTTGTTTAACGAAGCGTGTTAAATTGACCGAACCTAAACAGCAGCATCCATAGTCGGGCAATGGTTGTTCTCCGCATGGATTGGTTGCCTCAATTTTTTCGCAGTAGTACAAATTATTCTCGGCATTGATGCGCGACAGGAACAAAATACCTGGTTCCGCATGATCATAGGTCGACTTCATGACTTCATCCCACAAGTCACGCGCCTTTACCGTTTGATACACCCATGCGCCATCGTTGCGTTGATAAGCGCCAGCTTGCTTCTTTTCTTCGCCGGGTTCTGCTTTATGGCTTAGCTCAAAATCCGTGTTATCGGAAACTGCTTGCATGAAGGCATCTGTCACGCCAATGGAAATATTGAAGTTAGTCAGGCCGCCTTTGTCTTTAGCGTGGATAAAGTCAAGAATGTCTGGGTGATCGCAACGTAACACACCCATTTGCGCACCGCGGCGCGCACCGGCGGACTCTACCGTCGAGCAGGAAGCGTTGAAAACCTGCATAAAGGAAACGGGACCTGAGGCACGCGAACGGGTACCCTTAACCAGTGCATCTTTGGGACGTATCGTCGAAAAATCATAGCCGACACCACCACCGCGACGCATGGTTTCGGCGGCATCAGACAATGCTGTGTATATGCCGGGCTTTCCATCTTCTGCACTGGAAACTGAGTCACCAACGGGCTGAACGAAGCAGTTAATGAGAGTGGCGCGCAGATCCATCCCCGCTGCTGAGTTAATGCGTCCCGCCGGAACAAAACCATTCTTTTGTGCCCATAGAAATTTTTCTTCATAGTAGGCTTGGAAGTCGGGTGCTTCAACACTGGCGAGTGCCTTCGCAACGCGGCTTTGTACATCTTGTATGGTCGTTTCTTCGCCTTTAGCGTATTTCTCTAATAACACGTCTAGGGATATTTCTTGGGGAGACATTTCTGTTATTCCAAGGATTTTTTCATTTGCGTTCATGGTCTTTTCACTCAAAAAAGCGCCTGCGTCATTGCAGAAGTTGATGCTCAATTATAGACCTGTGCCAGACTTTTTCTTTGACTCGACTCAATTAAAAATTGGTGCAAATCCTCAGGTAAATGGAAGTGTTTTAAGCGACATTGGCAGGGGATAAGAGATGACATGACAATGCTGAAAGAGTTGTTTTTGGGAAATTATCTAAGCGACATTTTATTTTGAAAATTTCTTTGATTTAAATTAAAGATGAAGTTCCGAAAACCGTGTCGCCTTGATTTACATAAGAATGATTCTCGTTTATAGTTTAATCCTGAGAAATATTTAGGGTGCATCGTTATGAGCTCTTTCCATGCTGATATGACAATGTCTATGCCAAATACTGATACTTCGGGTGTGCAAATGAAGGCGCATAGTGCTAACTCTTCGCAGTTGAGTCTCGCGCAGGTTCCAATCGGTGAGCGCTTTATCGTTCGAAGCATCGTAGCGAATGGCTCTGTGCCTGAATGGCAACAGCAACTTGAAGATATCGGCTTTATCGTTGGGGAACCTGTGACCTTAATGGCAAAAGGTGCTTTCGGCGGCGATCCATTAGTGGTTCGGGTCGGTCTGTCTACATTTGCGCTGCGCAAAGCAGAAGCAGCGTGTGTCATGGTTGAAGCTGAATCGACGCTGATGAAAGCTGCTGCATGAAAGAAGCTGTCGTACACTTCCACGCCACCGGACCACTGATCGCGTTGGTTGGAAATCCTAATTGCGGTAAGACAGCACTTTTTAATCTCCTGACCGATAGTAAACAGAAGGTCGCGAATTACGCGGGCGTGACTGTTGAACGTAAAGAGGGGAGATTGAAAACATCGACTGGAAAGACCTTGCGTGTGCTTGATCTTCCCGGCACATATAGTCTTCATCCTCGATCGCTTGATGAGCGCGTTACCCATGATGTTTTGTATGGTAATGCGGTTGGCGAAAAGCGACCTGATCTTGTCGTTTGTGTGGTCGACGCCACTAATTTACGGCGCAGTCTTCGTCTCGTAATTGCGGTGCAGCGCTTGGGTATCCCTTGTGTCGTGGCCCTTAATATGACTGACATGGCAGAACAACGCGGGGTGCACGTTGATGAACATGCTTTGTCTAAAGAGTTGGGTGTGCCAGTCGTACGAACAGTAGGGATACAGCAGGGTGGCGATAGCGTTCTAAAGGCATTGCTAGAAAATACTAACTTGTGGCAGTCCCAACAAGATGGTGCTCAGGCCACACTTGATGCAGAACAAGTTCAACACCATACCGATCTGGATCACGAACGAGTCCGTCAAATTCTGAAGAGGCTTGGCCTAGAAGCGATGGTGCCACACGAGCTAAGCGACAAAATTGATAGGGTGGTGCTGCATCCGATGCTGGGCCCCATACTGTTGGCATTGATTTTGTTTTTAGTCTTTCAAGCAGTGTTCGCTTGGGCTACCGTTCCAATGGACGCAATTAAAGCCGGTACAGAGTGGTTGGGAACCACAGTTTCTGGACTCTTGCCTGAAGGCTGGCTACAGAGCCTTTTAGTGAACGGCATCATTGCTGGCGCCGGCGGGGTGATAGTTTTCTTGCCGCAAATTTTGATCTTGTTTTTCTTTATTTTGGTCTTGGAAGAGTCTGGTTATTTGCCGCGTGCAGCATTCTTACTTGATCGCCTGATGGGCGGAGTCGGACTTTCTGGGCGCTCTTTCATCCCATTGTTGTCGAGTTTTGCATGTGCCATTCCTGGAATTATGGCAGCTCGGACCATCGCTAATTCTCGCGATCGCTTGGTGACAATCATGATTGCACCTCTGATGACATGTTCGGCACGCTTGCCAGTGTATGCTTTATTGATTGGTGCTTTTATCCCCCAAAGGACTGTGGCAGGAATCTTCGAATTGCAAGGTTTGGTGTTATTTGCGTTATATGGGGCGGGAATTGTCGGCGCCTTGGCGGTAGCTTGGTTACTCAAACGGTTTACGGCACGCGGTCAGATTCGTACCTTAATGATGGAATTGCCTAGCTACCATTTGCCTACTGTGCGCAATATTTTCGTCGGACTCAAACAAAGAGTGAAGATTTTCTTGGGACGTGTTGGCGGCATTATCATGCTATTGACAATCGCACTTTGGTTTCTCGCCAGTTTCCCTGGTGCGCCGCCTGGAGCGACTGGCTCGCCTATAGAGTACAGTATCGCTGGTTATATCGGTAAAGCTTTGGCCGTGGTGTTTGAACCGATAGGATTTAATTGGCAGATCAGTATTGCGTTAGTTCCTGGTATGGCTGCACGCGAGGTCGCTGTCAGTTCTTTGGGTACGGTTTATGCGCTCTCCGCTACCGGTAGCGATACGGCGCAAGCATTATCTCCGTTGATTGCGACACAATGGAGTATGGCGACAGCACTCTCGTTGTTGGCATGGTATGTGTTTGCACCTCAGTGCATATCGACGATTGCGACCGTTAAGCGCGAAACCGGCGGATGGCGTATGCCAATCATAATGTTGAGCTACCTCTTTGTACTTGCCTATATCGCTTCGTTCATCACTTATCGTACCGCCTTATATTTCGGTTTGGGATAAAGCAGTCGGTTTAGTAAACATTTGAAGTTAACAAAAAAAGACCATTAAAGATGGTCTTTTTTTTGCGCATTTGTCTTGGCACCGAGCCAAAATCTTGGCTACTTCTCTTGCCTAACAACGAAGTTGAGAACCCTAGCGTATTTGATATTGACTTGTGAGAATTGAAAATTTATTATCGTTCAATTAAGCCTCATGCAAATTTTTCCTGTAATGAGTCCCTGACACGATAAGTCGACTTTCTCTTAAATCCAATGCCAACTAAGAATCCCGCAAGTAATGCGAGTCCTGAAACTTTCGAGCAGGTTGTCGCGCTTGCACAATCATCAAGTAACTTCAAGCCTCTCTGGAATCGCTTGGTTAAGACAAAATTCTTTGTCGCGATCGTACCTGATTCAACGAGTAGCAATACCGACTTCATACTGCATCAATGGCCCGCAGACGAGGGGGCACAAGCAAGTATTCATATTTCTGAGTACAAAGAAAAAATCAAATTGATTGAAGGGGCTGAGTTGACACGCCTCTCTGGGGCAGAAATCGTGCGCCGTGCCGCCAATGCCGTTGGGATTCGTTTGTTATTGGAAAAAGGGCCCTTGGAAGTTGCAGCGGTGAGAGTTGATTGGCTGAAAAGAAGTCTAGAGGCTTCGCGTGAAGCGCTCTTGAAAAAGCAAGCAGCTAAAGAAGCCGCCGAACTTGAGGTAAAAAAATCAGGTGATACGCTTCCGCCGATTAATGCCATTAGTATTCCTGCAGAGAGTGATGAACCAGCGGCTGTTAAAGCTTGGGATTTTCGTGTATCGGCATTGCCAGCAGAGGTGCAGGCAGGCTCATCCGAAAAATCGAACTCAAGTGATACTGGTCCATCAACTTCCATCAATTTTCAAGCATTAGAGCTGGAAAGCATTAAACCCGTAGTAAAGGCTGCTGCAACTTTTGATCTTGCTTCACTGAAAAGCAGACATGTGACTCATGCCGGATTGGGCTTGGAACTTTTTGTGCCACAAGCATGGCAGGAGATACGAAACGAAAAAGCGATGAAGTTTCTTGAGCCAGAAATGCATTTGGTTGTTGAAATAAACGGACGGCGACGTGATGAGATGTCTTTGGATTCGTGGATGGAAATGCGAATTCCGCTCGTGACGCAAGAAATGCCAGGACTCGTTGCGAAGGGGTCTGCAGTAGAGTTTACAGGACGAAACTGGGGATCTCAGATGAGCGGGAAAATGCTCGAGTTTCGAGGACGTCTTTTGGGTGAGGACGTAGATAGTATCTACCAAATTTATTGTGTTCAAACTGCTAAGCATTTATTTGCAGTCTGCATTCGTGCACCAGAAAATGTGTTCGAAGCACAAAGGGCGCTATTTAAGTGGATGACAGAAGGTATTGAAGCTTATGAAATGCCCGCTAAACATGGAGCTGCCAATGGGGCATCCGATGGGATTGTTTATGAGCCAGTATTGAACGCACCAGCTCCAGCTTTTTTTTCTCTTTCCTTCACTGGTCGCTTAGGTCGCCTTCGATTCATCGTCTACTCGATGATGACGGCTTTGGCCTTTGGGGTTCTGATCGGTTTGACGGCATACTTGGTCAAAGAGCCTTCATTTGTCATTATGGCGACAATACTGGTGCTCTACGTGATCATGATTTATCGTCCTGTGGTCTTGAGGATGCACGATTTTAATCTGAGTGGTAAATGGTTACTCCTACTTTTCTTAGCAGTAGGGATCACAGTTGTCGTAAAAAGTGCTGCTCTCTCTTTGATTTTAGGGCTTTTCTACCTTGTTTTTTGGGGTGGGGTACTGCTACTTCCGGGTAATTCTGGTGTGAATGAATATGGCTCACCATGTCCGCCAAACACAAGGTTTATCTCCGTTACCGCTTGGATTCTAATTGCTTTAACAGTTCTCGGCGGCGTTTTTTCTTATAAAGCCGTCCGTAATCAAGTTGGCATGTTTTCTAAGGCGAAAGCAAGTGTTGTCCAAAGTGGATACGGCTTCACGCCAGTGAATAATAGTTTTTCCATTAATTTCCCAGTGCTGCCTAAAGAAGAAGTTGAGGCAGTTGCGAAGGCAAAGTTGCCGGGTATAGATGATGCGCATGTTTATCATGCTGCATTCGATGGATTTGAATACTATGTACAGGAAATTGCTTTCGCAAGAACTCCGCCCGATAAAAGCGTTGCGGCGAATCAATTTGCCAGTGCATTCTCGGGCCGCTTAGGAGGCGAGATTCTAGATAGTACGAAAACGATGCTAGGCGACTATCCAGCAGAAGCCGTGAAGATGCGTTTGCCCTCGGGTGCGCAACAAGACTTCCGATTCTTCTTTGTCGGCAATAAGTTCTATGTACTTGGCGTGCAAAGCCCTAAAGGTCGTGAAAAGTCACTCGATGCCGATAGTTTTTTTGATTCTTTTCAAGCGCACTAAGTGGGAAATGCCTACTCGAATCCGAGGTAGAGGATTTGCAACTTGTGTAATAAGTTTAACGGACCAGCGTTCGACAGCAGGCATTATGGCCATGAACTAGCGCTCGAATTTACCGCTAGACATAGATGTAGATTCGAATAGTAGTTATAAAAACCATCCCAAAAGAACTGGATGGTTTTTGTGTTTTGGTGGCCCGGTGCTAATCGAGTGAATCGGCTTGCAAGCCGACTGTCGTTCACAGGCTCGCCGTACACGGCTCGAATTCCCTGCTCACCCCGCGGACGCGGGTTCGATTCCTTTGCAAATAAAAAAACCACCCAGAAAAACTGGATGGTTTTTGAATTTTTTGGTGGGACGGCGGGAATCGAAAGTGAAGCCCCGTATAGGTTTTTTGGTGTTTCAATAATTTTTACTACGATAGTTACTACACTTGGTCGTCGGTGCACCTGCTTTCGGGGAGTTGCCGACAATCTCTAAATTTTCTTTTTTGGGCGTTGCAATTTTGCCGCATAATTAAAGACTAACATTTTTTTTTTAGGACAGGCGCGTATGGCTACTCAAAGAGAAAAATATCACCTAGCGATGTCAGGCGAATTTTTCGTCGCTGCCCAATTGCAGCGGCTTGGCGTTTCCGCATCGGTCACCTACGGAAACGCGAAAAGTGCTGATGTCATTGCGTTTCGGGCGGATTCAGATCGAGTTGTTGTGGTCGAAGTCAAAACTACTCGTCAGCCCCAGTGGGTTGTTGGCGGTAGGGTGCCAGATAAATCGAATAAACCGTGGGTTTTTGTGTATATGCCCGAAGATGTTGATCAGCCACCCAGTTTTTACGTTTTGACGCAAACAGAATTAAGAAAAATACTTGAGCCGATCGAGAGTCAGTATTTCGAAAGGTATCGTGCCCGGCATGGAGTTGAATACGGGGATAGAACTGGTGTGGTAAACATTAGGCGTGCGCTAATCGAAAAGCATAAAGATAAATGGGATGTAATACTTAAACAGATTAGTTCGACGAAGCTAACATGATTTGATTTTCGCAAATGAGATTTGTTCTTATTTGATTGGATTCAAATAGGTTTATTTTCCGTGCGTGGGGAATCGGTAGGTTATTAGGCGCACAATCACCCAAGCTTTTGGGTACCCCCCGCCGGGTCACCGCGATGCGGGGCTTACCTTAATCACCCGACGAATTGCAAGAAAATACGTGCAGAGAAAAATTACAGAGGGGGTGGTGGGACACCAAGCGGGACACCTCAAAATACCCAAATGTCCCCCTATGAACGGACAAGACAGGTGGGACAGACACACCCTTTTACTATGTAAAGGGGTAGTGTCCCGTGTCCCGATGGTTATTTATGCGAGTAAATCATCGTCTTGAACGATAGAAATTAAGCCCAATGTATCGGTGACAATTAGACCATTGTTCTCCAGGTGAGACAACGCACGATTAAATGCGCGTTTCATCGCATCGTCCTTTTTTCCCTCATTTGAACTATGGGAGGTGAATAAGTCTTTTAAATCGGGTTTACTTCGTGCACCGTTTCGGGTGAGAAGGGAAAGCACCAACGCGGCGGCTGTCTCGCCTTTGTCGCCCGCTAATTTGCGAACCTTGTGGGCGTCTTCGCCATCAACAACGATTAGGCTCGTGAGCGGACGGCCAAGTGCGTCGTTAAAGCCCCCCAGGGTGAATGGCTCTAGGTTTAAGTGAATCGGCTCAAAGCAAGCAGCGCTTCGCATCTTGGTATTGTTCAAGGTGACAGAGTAATCATTGCCGCGTCGGTTCACCTCTATCATAGCGTCACTGTCTCCCTCTTTGGCAAGACTTCCCATGTAACTATCGCCGCTCTTAGTCGTGTGGTCGATAACAAGTATTGTGAGTGTGCCGCCCGCCGCTTTGAACTTGTCTTGCATCCCCTTCAGTGTCTTGATATAGGCACTTACGGCACCTTTGCTGTCGTCTTCGCTTGTTTGGCTATAGGTGTCAATAATCAAGAAAACGTTTTGATTTACACTCTCTGATGCGCCGTAATCATCAAGTGATAGTCGCGGGGCGATGCCTAAATATCTGAGCATTGTCGCGTCGTACGCGCTTGCTCTAGGCCTTGCAAGTTCAGCTCTATAGTGTGCCGTTTCTTGCCATGCACGCTCGTACAGCTCATCTCGTTCGGCTTGTTGCTCGGCATATTGTCTATTGCGCCTTGCCTCAAAGTCGGCGTGTGACTCGTTTATCCCCCTTTTTTCGATACGTAACGGTTTTGTAGCCACGCTTGCCGATTTCCTGCAACGTTCTTCTAACTGCTCGATTTCTTCTTGCGAGAGGTATTTGTCGTGCCAATTATCATCGCCTCCTTCGTTGTAAGCATCCGTTTCCCTAGACAGTGGCGAGTCGCCAGCGGTTGCGTTACATATTAAAGCCGTCAATGCGGGCAAACCTTCAGGTGTATCGAGGCGAGGGCGAACTTGAGCAATTGCAAGCAAACCCGCGTCACCTGCCGCCATTTCCGCGGCGGCTCGTCTTACGTGTACGTCGGTGTCCCCTTCGCCAGCGAGGTAAAGCACTACTCCTTCGCTAGTTTCCCGGCCATGCCACGGTCTACCTGTCGAAACGCAGGTTGCCATGTCAATGGCCACAAACGACTTGAACGACGAAGGCGCGGCGACCATCCAGTTAATTGAACCAGACGCGATAACTTTATCAATCAGCCACCTAGTTTCACCAGCGCTTTTCAATGCGGCAAGAGGAGAACAGTCACCTAGTTTTTCCCACTTTTCCTTTAGCATGATTCACCCCCTTGCGATTCAATGAAATAGACACCGATCCGATGTGACTCGCCGCTCTCGGTGGTCACCCGTCGGAAAAACGTTTTGATCGGATAGTGCAAGTCATTTTTAAGTTCCGATTTCCGCGCCCTTGGGTCATAACAATCCAAAACTCGATTAGCTTCGTAGGTGGTAACGCTTCCTAGTTCGTGAATCGCGGTGAGGATTCGTGTTCTTTGAGAATGTGAATCTGTGCCGGGGAAGCGCTTTAAAATTGCGAGTAGCTTGTTTTTGCGGTCGCTCATTTCACCACCTCCACCTTGTAGTTCAAAGGGTCGGCGAAGAACTTGTGAAGCTCGCGGTTCGGGTACGCGGTGCAACGTTCGGAGAATCGAACAGGTTGTGGTGCTTTGCCCGCTCTTACTAGCTGCCTGAATTTTTCACGGCAGAAAGGTGAGAAGGGCGCTATCTGATTCCAACGGCTCATGCCGTCGGCGGGCAGTGATTTTACGATGGGGTTTGTGTTTGCCATTTTTGCCTATCCTTTCAAAAGTTTCGGTTTGTGTGC
>CANHZI010000055.1 GCA_947464955.1 Oxalobacteraceae bacterium | reverse complement strand
GAATTATCAAGCCAAACATTTTGCGTATTCTGTGACGAGGCAAGTCGCGAGCATTACCCTAAATCGGCCAGAGCGGAAAAATCCGCTGACCTTTGATTCTTATGCCGAGCTGCGTGATCTGTTTCGACAAATGTGTTTTGCCGACGACATTAAAGCGATTGTGATCAGTGGCGCCGGCGAGAACTTCTGTTCTGGCGGCGACGTTCATGAAATCATCGGGCCTTTAACTAAGCTCGATATGCCGGGCTTATTACGTTTTACGCAAATGACCGGGGATTTGGTCAAAGCCATGCGTGCTTGCCCACAGCCTGTGATTGCTGCGGTCGATGGAATCTGCGCTGGTGCGGGAGCGATTATCGCGATGGCCTCGGATATCCGTTTTGGTACCACACGCAGTAAAACGGCTTTCCTATTTACTCGCGTCGGACTCGCTGGATGTGATATGGGCGCCTGTGCGATCTTGCCCCGTATTATTGGGCAAGGACGTGCCTCGGATTTGCTATACAGCGGTCGCAGTATGTCAGGTGAAGAGGCTGAACGTTGGGGCTTTTTCAATCGCTTAGTTGATCCGGAATCGGTCTTAGGTGAAGCGCAGGCTTACGCTCAAAATTTAGCCTCAGGCCCGACTTTTGCCCATGCCATGACCAAGAAAATGTTGCATCAAGAGTGGGACATGGGTGTCGATCAAGCAATCGATGCTGAAGCGCAAGCGCAAGCGATATGCATGATGACCAATGACTTTCATCGCGCTTACCACGCTTTCGTTAATAAACAAAAACCAGAATTTGAAGGCGATTAAATCATGGCAGATCATAGCTATTTAGCTTGGCCTTTCTTTGATGACATGCATCGTAGTTTGCAAGCTGAGCTAGATGCTTGGGCAGCTAAGCATATTCAAGAAGGGCATGGCCACGATGTCGATCAAGCTTGTCGTGACTTGGTCAGGCAATTGGGTTCAGCCGATTGGTTGCGATACGCGATAGGCGGTAAGGCGTATGGCGGTAAAGTGGATGTCATCGATACCCGTTCTATTTGTATTTTGCGTGAAACTTTAGCGCGCTATTCTGGCCTCGCAGACTTTGCTTTCGCTATGCAAGGTTTGGGAAGCGGCGCCATTAGTTTGTTTGGCACTGAGGCGCAAAAGCAAGCCTATTTACCGAAAGTCGCTGCGGGTGAATTGATTTCAGCATTTGCTTTATCTGAGCCACAAGCGGGGTCGGACGTGGCAGCCATGCAGTGCTCTGCGCAATTGGTGCATGATAGCGCGGGTGACTATTATCTGGTCGACGGTGAAAAGACCTGGATCTCCAATGGTGGTATCGCCGATTTCTATGTGGTGTTTGTACGTACAGGTGAAGCACCTGGTGCACGCGGCATTAGTGCTCTAATCATTAATGCCGATACAGCGGGCTTCGAAATTGCAGAACGTATCGATGTGATTGCCCCACATCCTTTGGCGCGTTTGCGCTTTAATCAATGCCGAATTCCAGTCTCGCAACGTATCAGTGAGGGCGGGCAGGGCTTTAAAGTGGCGATGGCCACGCTAGACGTGTTTCGTACTTCTGTTGCGGCTGCCGCACTTGGCTTTGCGCGCCGTGCATTGGATGAAGCGCTAGCGCGTGCCACTAGCCGCCAGATGTTTGGTCAAACGCTGGCCGATTTTCAATTGACGCAAGCGAAGTTAGCGCACATGGCGACGACCATCGACAGCGCTGCCTTGTTGGTCTATCGCGCGGCTTGGCAACGCGATCAAGGCCAAAAGGTGACAAAAGAGGCGGCCATGGCGAAGATGCAAGCGACAGAAGGTGCGCAGCAAGTGATCGATGCAGCGGTCCAAATGTTTGGCGGTATGGGTGTCATGAGTGAAGTGCCAGTCGAAAGACTGTATCGTGAAATTCGCGCCTTACGTATTTATGAAGGCGCGACTGAAGTTCAGCAATTAATTATTGCTCGCGAACTTCTGAAAGAGTACAAGGATAAAGTTCATGGCTGAGGTTTTTCGCGTGCCGATTCAGATTCGCTTTGCCCATTGTGATCCGGCAGGTATCGTGTTTTATCCACGCTATTTTGAGTTGATCAATGGTGTGGTCGAAGATTGGTGCGCGCAAGGTTTGGGCATGAGTTTTCACGAAATGCACGTGGTCAAAGACATCGGTCTGCCCACCGTGCATATCGAAACGGATTTCGTCAAAACCAGTATCTTGGGCGATCAGCTCACGGCAGAACTGCGCGTCCTTAAATTGGGGCGCGCTTCAGTGACGGTCGAAATCAAGATGCTAGGTGCGCAGCAAGATTTACGTTTGCGTGCTGAATTGGTCTTGGTGATGGCGCATGTGGAGCAAAGAAAAGCGATCGCTTTTCCCGACATCTTGCGCGAACAAATGCAAAAGTATGTGGTGGCATAAAGTGTGCGACCAGACAAAGAACAGAATTAACTGAAAAGACAAGAAGGAAAACAATGGATATCTTACAACCGCCAGGCTGGGTCAGACCCCGTGGATACTCGAATGGTATCGCGGCATGCGGACGTACAGTATGTGTGAGCGGCATGATAGGTTGGGACGCGCAAGGACAATTTCATACCGATGACTTTGCCGGACAGACACGTCAGGCTCTGCAAAATATCGTTGATGTATTGGCCGAAGCGGGTGCTAAGCCTGAACACATCGTGCGTATGACGTGGTATGTCACCGATAAAAAAGAATATGTCGCCGCTTACAAAGAGATTGGTGTCGCTTACCGCGAACTCATCGGTAAACATTATCCGACCATGACAGCAGTGCAGGTCATGGCCCTGATCGAAGATAGAGCGAAAGTTGAAATTGAAGTGACGGCGATCGTGCCTGATGCTTAAGTAATCGCCGCCTGTTTTGGTGCTTGAGAATGTTGTTTGCTTTAAACAGGAATCAATTTGCTTCCCACATTGCGAATCACGTCTAATAAATAATCAATCGATGCCTCGCTCTTACGATGATTGATGATGCAAGCACGAATTACGAATTTGCCCTTGAGCCGTGTGCCAGTGATGAACACACGACCATCGGCTTCGAGGGCAGGAATTAAGGCTTGATTCAATTCTGCAATCGCATCTTCATCGAGCTCGCGACTTGGATCTGGACCGAGATAGCGGAAACAAGCAATTGCTAAATCACTTTGTGTGAGAAGTTCGAAGTCTGGCGAGGCTTGTATTTGTTTTTCCAAATAGCGCGTCAAGTCCAAGTCCTTGCGCATCATCGCTTGTATTTGTTTGAAGCCATAGGCCTTGAGTGACATCCAAACCTTGAAGGCTTTGGCATTGCGCGAGAGTTGGAAGTAGTGCTCATTAAACTCTAAGCGTTGATTGCTGGCTTCAAGCGAAGTATCGAGATAATCGGCTTGTTTGAAATATGATTCGCGTAAGAGTCCCCAGTTACGAACAAGGGTGCAGCCAATTTCAAATGGTTGGTACAGCCATTTATGGAAATCGAGCGCGACCGAGTCTGCTAGCGCAATACCTTCATACAGATGTTTCATTTCATCGAGCGATGCAATTAAGCCGCCATAGGCACCATCGACATGGAACCACATTTTGTAATGCTGAGCGATCTTGGCTAAGCCTTGTAAATCATCGATCGCCCCGGTATTGACGGTCCCTGCATTGCCCACAATGCAGAAGGGAGTGTAACCAGCGGTAATATCTTTTTTGATCTGCTCTTCGAGTGCATGCAGATCCATTTTGTAATCAGCGGTTGCGGCAATGCGGCGTAATTGGTCTGTGCCTATGCCGAGTAAAGCGACGCTTTTGTCGGTGCTATTGTGCGTTTCGCTACTACAGTAAACCGTGAAAGGTTTCATGCCAAACAGGCCAGCTTGATTCAGTTTGTGTTCGCGGAAAAACACATTACGAGCCACGGTCAAGCCAGTTAAGGTTGCCGCCGAACCACCGCTAACCATGACGCCGCCTGCCTCAGGGGTATAGCCTAGCATTTCTGCCGTCCACTTCACGACACGTTTTTCGATTTCAGTCATGGCGTGACCGAGATGCCATTTGGTGGCGTTTTGATTGATGGTAGATGTGAGGAAGTCGGCGATGGTTGAGATTTGGTTTCCGCCCGCCATTACATAGGCATACATGTTTGGCCCGAGGTTGCCCGTGGCCGTATCTAAGACCTTTTCTTTCACCAAATCGAGCAAAGCGATAGGGTCGCTCGATTCTTGCGGCAATGCTTCATGAAACCAAGAGGCGACTTCTTTAGGTTCAAAAGCGTGAAAACCTTTTTGCTCAGTTAAGCGGGCATATTGATCGAGTACGATGTCGGTGGTTTTTTGTAGAACTTGTTGTAGCTCTTCGCTGCTGTAGTCGAGTGTAGATTTCATGTTATTTCTCAAATAGTCGACTGGCTTGGGTTTGTGTCAGTCCATGGAGTCATAGAAGTATATCTTGAATGTATATGGGCTTGCCGATCGCTGTGCTTGACCACGTAAATTGGGTTGCGTATCCGCGTATTCACAACAATCTTGAATTCGATATGGGTGGCTAATTCAAGTGAGCGTCCATTGCACTTCATCCCCCCAAATACAGATAGATCATCACTTAATTCTGCGCCGTGGCCACGCTTTCTTGATGTTTCTGTGGCCTATATCTTTATTTTTAGTACACACAAATTGAATTTTAAACTTCCATTTAAATTACTTGTAGTTTGCTAGTTGATAGCATATTATTTGCTTGTAATTGGATTTGTGGCGAGATTTTTAACACCAATTTGGTGTGTCTGGCGATTATCGCCATGAATGTTGATGAATGATATAACTAATAAAAAGGGAAAGTCATGTTCAAGAAACTTCTTTTTTCTGCAGCGCTCTGTTTGATTCAAAGTTTCGGCTTGGCTCAAGAATTTCCTCGAAGCTCGGTTCCTGAACCATTGAAGACGTGGGTGCCTTGGGTTCTTGATCAGCAAGCAAATCTGCAGTGCCCGCATAATTTTGACAGCGAACAGACCCGTTCTTGCCAATGGCCTGGTGTACTTGAGCTCAAAGTGAATGCGAAGGGCGCTGACTTCACTCAGACATGGCAGATTTACGGCGACACTTGGATCAACTTGCCCGGTGACGGTAAGCATTGGCCGCAAGAGGTTTTGGTCGACGGTAAGGCTCTGCCTGTCATTAGCCGTGCGCACGTGCCATCGATTCGTCTGAATGCGGGCGTCTACAAAATCACAGGGCGTTTTATTTGGTCCCAAGTGCCGGAGTCTTTGGGCTTGGCTCAGAATTCTGGTCTCGTGCGGCTGGAAATGGATGGCAAGTTAGTGGCGCATCCTGTGCGTGACGACGACAATCGTATCTGGCTACAAAAGAAACAAGAAGTCAGTGGCGTTGAGCAAACAACCCTCAAGGTTTTTCGTAGGATAAACGACGGTATTCCGGTTTTGCTGGAAACCCGTTTTCACCTAGAGGTGTCGGGCAAAGCTCGCGAGCTCAAGCTCGGACGCGCTTTGCTTCCCGGCTTGATCCCGCAATCGCTACACTCAAGTCTGACTGCGAGTTTGAATGAAGATGGCAATCTTCTGGTGCAAGCGCGTCCAGGAAGCTGGGATATCAGCTTCATATCGCGTTTGCCCGCCGACCTCAATAGTCTGAGTTTGCCGGCTGGAACTGGCCTTGTGGCGGAAGAAGAAGTGTGGGTATATGACGCTACTCCCTCGATCCGTTTGGCAAGTGTAGAAGGCCCGACCGCCATCGACGTGCAGCAGACCACCTTGCCAGACGAATGGCGAAATTTCCCTGCGTATTTGATGCGGCCTGTGAGCTCGCAGTTTTCATTGAAGCAGATACGTCGTGGCGATAGTGAACCGAATCCAGATAAGCTCAAACTACAGCGCAATATGTGGTTGAGTTTTGACGGTAAAGACATGACGATCAGTGACAAACTGAGCGGCAATATGAGCCGTCCAGCGCGCCTGAATATGGTGGCGAACGCGCAACCGGGACGCATTGATGTCAATGGTCAAGATCAACAAATTAGCAGCGGTAGCGATAAATTGGCCGGCGTCGAGGTACAAGGTGGTGCCTTAATCATGAGCGCGGATAGCCGTTTGCCACAAGCACCACGAAGCATGACGGCGACGCTTTGGAAACATGATGTGGATGCCTTATCGATGAATTTACATTTACCACCAGGCTGGCGTTTACTGCATGCTAGCGGTGTTGATCAAGCCAATGGTGCTTGGCTCTCGTCCTGGAATTTGCTCGACTTCTTTTTGATCTTGATCACGGCTCTGGTTGCTGGACATCTGTGGGGAAAAAAGTGGGGCGTGTTGACCCTATTCACCTTGGTATTGTCCTACCAAGAACTCGATGCGCCACGAAGTTTGTGGATCGTTTGTTTTACCTTAATTGCCTTATCCCGTGTACTTCAACACAGTAAGATCAAACAAGCTGTGCAGTGGCTACAACGTGGCAGTGTATTGGCTCTGTTGATCGTTAGTCTTGGTTTCGCGACCATGCAAGTGCGCTCAGCGATTTATCCCGTGCTGGAAAATGATGCCTTGTTTGAGCCTCGTCAAGTTTTCCATCAAATGGTAGAAACGCCGGCAGAAGTGACGATTACTGAATCGGTACCGGCACCTGCGCCACCGGCAGACAGCCCGCCGCAACCAATGGAGTCTGCGCCGAGTGTGGTCTTAATGGCGCCACCCGCATATATTCCCCCGCCAGAAGTTCAAGTTATGTCATCGATAAAAAATGGTCGTTCCAAAATCGATGATAAGGAAGATGGCTATATCAGCAGTTTGACGAGAAATGCCGGTATTGATCCAGATGCGAAAGTACAAACTGGGCCAGGCCTTCCAAGTTGGCAATGGCGTAGTCATGAATTGCGTTTCGATGGCCCAGTCACCCAAGAGCAGGAAATTCATTTGTGGTTGTTGCCACCTTGGGCGTCTAAATTGCTTGTGGTGTTGAGGTTGGTATTGCTGGCCCTGTTGTTGCTGTGCGTGGGGCAGGCGATTTTTAGTCAATCGAAAGGAAAACAAGACAGGGGCGACGGTGATGCCGATGGTGCAGAAAATGCGAGTTTGTCATCCATGTGGCTGCAAATACGCACGCATCTGAATTCCTTGTTTGCGCAGTCGAATAAAGCTTCTGCTACGGCGGCGTCAATACTGGCACTTGGTATTTTCACTAATGCCTGCCTGATTCCAGAGTCTCAGGCACAAACACCGAGTAATGAGCATTTGCAAGCGCTGAAAGAAAAGCTCACACGAAAATCGGAATGCTTACCCGAATGTGCTGAAATTTCTCGACTGACCGTGCATGTCTCTGGGACTAGCGTACGCTTAAGTTTGGATGTCGACGCCGCCATTGACACTGCTTTGCCTTTGCCAGGAGGGAAGAAAAGCTGGCTACCAAGCGAGGCGCGTTTGGATGGCAAAACAGCATTTGTTGACCGTGACGGTGACGGCAACATGAGCTTCTTAGCGCCAGCAGGACGCCATCGACTCGAACTTGTTGGTGAGCTCTTGCAGAGCGACACTCTGCAGCTACCACTGCCGCGCAAGCCACGACGTGTCGACGTTGATGCACCAGGATGGGACGTGGCCGGCATTTCAGAAGAGACGGGCGCTGCCGACACCATACAGTTGTCACGTCAGGTGAAGCTGGGTAAAGACGCAAAGAAAAATGCAGAAGCAGATTTCCCGGCTTTGCTGCGCGTGAATCGCACCCTATATTTCATGAAAGAATGGGCGGTCGAGACCACAGTGGAACGTTTATCACCCAAAGGCACACCGGTGTTAGCGCAGATCGCCTTACTGACAGGGGAAGCGGTTAACACCGCTGGTATTAATGTCAAAGATGGACAAGTGCTATTAAATATGGGGCCACAGAGCGAGCGTGTGGTGTGGACTTCCAGCCTAAAGCAAGTTCCCAATTTGCAGCTGAAAGCGATTGAAAACTGCGCTGAACCTAAAGTGGCTCAATGCTTAGAACAATGGAGTCTTGCGGCAAATAATATCTGGCATCTTGAGCTCAAAGGCATACCACCGATGGTCGGTTCGCCTAGTGGCATGCAAAGTTTCCTTCCATGGCCTGGTGAAAGTTTGGCAATGACGATAGAGCGTCCACAGGCTGTTGCCGGTCAAACTTTGACCATAGATCAATCACGTTTGAATGTCTTGCCCGGTGCGCGTGCCAGCGATTACCAATTGTTTATGGTGGTGCGTAGCAGCCGTGGTTTGGACCATACTTTGGACTTACCAAAAGGCGCCGTTTTGCAAAAGGTTGTCATCAACGGCGCAGAATATCCTATACGTGCGGTGGGCCAAAAATTGACCTTGCCGATTAAACCAGGGCGCCAAGAAATCAATCTCAGTTGGCGTGTGGAGCAAGGGCTCGGATTAAGTTTTAGCAATGATCGCGTCAATCTTGGTATGCCTAGTGTCAATAGTGTGGTCGACGTGACATTGCCTGGCGATCGATGGCTCTTAGTCGTAACTGGTGAAGGCATGGGGCCCGCGATTTTGTTTTGGAGTAAATTGATTATCTTGATGGTGTTGGCAACGGTGCTGGGGCGGGTGAAGTGGGTACCGGTAAGTCGTTTGCAATGGTATCTGTTGGCGCTGGGGATGACCCAACTCAGTTGGCTGATGATCTTGATCACGATTGCTTGGTTCTATGCATTTGCTTACCGTGGACGCATGGATGTGGCTAATATTCCTCGCTGGCAGATGAATTGGCGTCAACTAGCCTTGATCGTGCACACGATATTTTTTGTAGTTGTCTTGCTAGAGATTATTCGCGGTGGCTTATTAGGACATCCCGACATGCAAGTGGCTGGCAATAACTCCTATGGCAATCAACTTCATTGGTATCAAGACAGAATTGATGGAGCGATGCAATCGGCCTGGATATTGAGTATGCCGATGATGGTCTATCGCGGCTTGATGTTGCTGTGGGCATTGTGGCTGGCTTCCTCCATCATCCCATGGGTGAAATGGGCATGGTCCGCATATAGCGCTGGCGGTATTTGGAAGGCAAAAGAAGCGGTTTCACCGGCAGAAGAAGTGCAGCCTGCGCTTGCAGTACCATCGGCGACAGTGACGCCAGACGTTGAAACGGCAGCTGAAACTGCCGCTGAAACCGCCGCGCCTGTCGAGGCCACTGAGCCACCGACGACCAATGCTTCTTAAAAATGGTAGGGAATAGCTAAAGAAGACAAAGCGGCGTCTGCGACATCAGCGCCGCTTTTTTTGTTGCGTCCAATAGCTAAATTCCTCTTCATGGATGTCGAAATCGAGTTCTTGTACCCTTGTCAGTAAATGGGCTTGCACATCTTGCACTGCGCGGTTGTAGATACTGGGGCCAATCTCCTGCAAGATGAAGTCCAACAAGTGTTGTGCTTTGAGATTGCCGATTGCTTCATCGAATTGATCAGCACAATAGCGCTGTAAGGAGTCGCATGCTTGCTGCCGAATCTCGGTTTTTAGTTTTATGCTCATGATGGGGCCATCCTTGGTATGGGAATTATTCTGATACTTTGCAGTCTTAGACTTTTGTGATTCTCTGATTGCGAAAGAGTATAGCGTGCTACTAAGGCGCTTTATGTTGAGGAAATTTGTCTTTTTTGCAAAACTACTGTAATTTGTCGTTCGCCTCATTTCAAAGATTAAAACTATATGCGCCCATCATTGTTAAAAATTTGTCTCTTGTCTACCGCGATTACTTTGGCGTACTCGCCCATCGCCGTTCGCGCTAGTGTGGCTGCGAAGACGACATCAACGACGTCATCAGCGACTAAATCAACGGCTAAATCAACGGCTAAATCATCAGCGACGAAAGCAGTCACCACAGCTTACGCAGCGAATACGCTCATTCCATATTCACCGAAACTAATTAAGGGGCAACTGGCGAATGGTCTGACCTACTACATTCAAAAAAATGCGAAGCCAGAACAAAAAGTTGAAATGCGCTTGGTGGTGAAAACAGGCTCGGTACTGGAAGACGAAGATCAACAAGGTCTTGCGCATTTTACTGAGCACATGGCGTTTAATGGTAGTCGTCATTTTAAGAAAAACGAATTGGTGTCTTTCTTGGAATCGGTCGGCGTTAAATTTGGCGCCGACCTCAATGCCTATACAAGTTTTGATGAGACAGTTTACATTTTGCCGATACCAACCGATAAGCCTGACAATTTCGAGAAAGGCATGATGGTATTGGCGGATTGGGCGACCGGCTTGCGCTTTGATGCGGAAGAGATAGAAAAAGAGCGTGGTGTGGTCTTGGAAGAGGCGCGTCTAGGTAAAGGCGCTGGCGAGCGTATTCGTAACCAGATTCTGCCTAAAATTTTGCATGGTTCAAAATATGCCGATCGCCTACCGATCGGCAAAGAACAAACGATACAAAGCTTTAAGCCTGAAGCGCTGAAGCGTTTTTATGCTGATTGGTATCGTCCAGATTTGATGGCAGTCGTGATCGTTGGTGATGTTGATCCGGCCAATGCGAAAATGCTGATCGAGAAGAATTTCTCTGATCTAAAAAATCCAGTTCCTGCACGTGTACGCCCTAAAGTGACAGTACCACTTCATAATTTAGGTGAGGCGGTAATCGCGGTCGATAAAGAGGCGAATCTGTCGACGGTCAGTATTTCACAAGCACGTTTCCATCAACAGAATGATGGTAAATACGGTAGCTATCGCCTTCGGCGCATTCAGAGTTTTATGAACACGATGTTTGCTGAGCGTTTGCGTGAAATCGCGCAAACCGCCAATCCTCCATTTTTGGGTGCGAATAGCGGTATCGGTGGAGTTGTTGCTGATTATCTCGAAGTGAGTTCTTCAGCGGTTGTAGGTAAAGTTGGAGTGCAGGCAGCGATCGATGCCTTACTACGCGAGAATAAACGTGTGGTGCAGTTCGGTTTCAATGCAAGTGAACTCGAGCGCGCTAAACTCAATTCCCTGCGCAATATGGAAAATTTGTACAACGAGCGAGAAAAATCACAGTCTGCCAATTTGGCCGCGGAATTTATTCGTAATTTCTTGCAAGGTGAATCTATCCCAGGCATTGAAGCTGAATATGTTTTTCATAAAGATATCGTCAATAGCATCACCCTCGATGAAGTGAACCGATATGCAAAGTCGATTCTGACCCTGAAAACACCGCATCTGGTTATTTATCAGGGGACAGATAAGCCTGATCATGTGATTCCTGCTGCGAACGATCTCCTCGCGATGGTAAAACACGGAGAAGCCCAAGCAGTAAAAGCCGTGGCGGAAAAAGTGCTATCGAGTAATTTGTTTTCAGTGCCACCGCCAGCGGGCAAAGTCATCGCGGAAAGCAAAAATGCACAACTTGATACGACACTTTGGACGCTAAGCAATGGTGTGAAGATCGTACTCAAGAATACTGATTTTAAGAGCGACCAAATTTTACTCGGCGCCACACGTGCTGGTGGTACTTCGCTCTTTTCAGATGAGGACTATTTGCAAGCACGCTATGCCACTACGGTTGTCGGAGGCATGGGAATTAAGGATTTATCACCGACTGATATCAGCAAAGTGTTAGCCGGCAAGATTGCGAATGTGTCGACTTCCTTCGGCGAGAATAATGAAGGCATTTCCGGTACCTCAAATAAGGACGATTTCGAAGTCATGTTGCAGGTTTTAAACTTGGCATTGACTCAACCGCGACGTGATGAAGAACTCTTCAAATCCTTCGTGAATAAACAGACCGAGGCGCTCCGAAATCAAATGGCCTCACCAGCCGCGATCTTTCAAGAACAATTTTTGAAGGCGACTTTCCCACCGCATCCACGTGCGCCAGCGATCGCCACCCCTGAACAGATCGCCCAACTTAATCTCAATCGATTAATGGACATCTATCGTCAGCGTTTCTCCAGTGTAAAAGGCTATACCTTCTTCATCGTCGGTAGCTTTGATCTCGAGAAAATTAAACCAGCAATTGAGACTTACCTCGGCAGCCTGCCATCGACCGAGGTCAAACTTGGTATTGTTGACCACGGTTTGCGCCCAGTAAAAGGCATCGTGAAGAAAGAAGTGTATGCAGGTAAAGAGCAGCAAAGTGCGGTGACCCTGCAATTCCATGCTGAAGAGGCGATGAGCGCCCAGCAGCGCATGCAATTCTCAGCAATGGTAGAAATTCTTCAATTACGAATGACAGCGAAGATGCGTGAAGACTTGGGTGCGGTTTATAGCCCAAACGTCAATCGCAATTTGCGACGTATCCCTTATCAAGCGCATTCCTTGATCATGAATTTGCCTTGCGGCCCTGAAAACGTAGACAAGCTGATTGCCAGCAGTTTTGAGCTGATCTCTGCGATGAAAGCCGCGGCGCCGACTGAAGAAGAGCTGCATAAAGTTAAAGAAAATTGGCTGAAAAATTATCGCGAGTCGATCAAGACAAATCAGTATTGGTTAAACAGCTTGCGTAATGCCGAGCAGTTTGGTGATGACCCTGCAGAAATGTTTAGTTTCGAAGATCGCGTAAAAGCCTTAACAGTAAATGATGTGCAGATTGCGGCGCAACGCTATATCGACACTAACAACTATATTCAAGTCGTGCTTTACCCTGAGCAGTATCAAGCCAAGGCAAAGTAATTTTTTAAGTGGCTACCTAGATAAGAGGATTTCATATGTTCGTGTTTGCACCTAGATCGATGGCTCAATCTTTGATTGTAGCCGGTGTCTTAAGTTTGGCATCATCAGCCGTGGCGAATGCTGCCTCTGCTGCCGACTTGGAGAAAATCAAAAGTAAGCTGAGCATGCAAGACGTGTTAAAGGCAGCTAAGCCGTCAGATTGGCGCCCACTTGATCCGCAAAACACCATGTATCTTGATCTGGAAAAAGGGCGTGTGGTGATTGAATTTGCGCCGGAGTTCGCCCCAAAGAATGTGGCAAACATTAAGAAGCTGGTGCGTGAGGGCTATTTCGATGGCTTGGCGATGATACGTTCGCACGACAACTATGTCGCGCAGTGGGGCGACGCTGACGAGAAACGTGAGTTCAAAACGGCAGAAAAAAAAGTAGAAGGCGAGTTCACGGTGAAGTACGCCAACAATGCGCCTTTCACACGATTGCCTGACGTTGATGGATATGCGCCTTTAGTAGGGCACGTGAATGGTTTTGCCGCAGGCCGCGATCCCAAAACACAAACGACTTGGCTAGCCCATTGTTATGGCGCGATTGGTGTGGCGCGCGGCAATGAAACTGATAGTGGTAATGGTAGTTCATTGTATGCAGTGACTGGTCACGCACCGCGCAATCTCGATCGTAATATCACTGTCGTCGGCAAAGTAGTACAAGGCATAGAGTTACTGTCTAGCCTGCCACGCGGTAAGGGTGCGCTCGGGTTTTATGAAAAAGCAGAAGAGCGCACACCGATAAAATCTGTGCGCATGGCCGCCGATGTGCCAGAAGCCGAACGTCTCAACATCGAAATGTTTCGCACTGATACGCCGAGTTTCCAAGCTTTAGTGGAAGCGCAGCGTAATCGAGGTGGTGAATGGTATAAGTTCGCTGCCAATCATATTGAATTGTGTAATGTGCCAGTGCCGGTGCGGGTAGTGAAGTAGTGCGTCAACGACTGTCAATTATTTTTTGAATGAATGAGAGAATGAAGAATTTAGCATCTTTAGTAGTAACAAGCGTTTTTTTGTCGAGTGGCTGTATGACTGTCAACGTCAGCTCGAACCAATTTGTGCCGCGGGATCTCAATAAATTAATATTACTGAAAAAGAGCGCGCCTGAATATCAACTATGTGATGTAGAGTTTGTGCAAGCCGATGGTTCAATTAGTCGCGGTGTGTATTTCAACAAGCCGGGCGCGCAAGCGACCGTCCTTTACTTTCTTGGTAGCGGCATTCGACTAGATGCTGACGGTGCGTTTTTCTTGAAGCCGTTCGTCGATTTGAATCTCAATGTGATCGCGTTTGATTACCGTAGTTTTGGGCGCAGTGATGCCACAACAAGCAAACATGGTCTTAAAGAAATTGAGTCAGATACCGCCGCGCTCTACGATTATGCGCGAGGAATGGTACAAGGGCAGTTGATTGTGCACGGGCATTCTTTCGGTAGTTTTGTCGCCGCCCATCTCGCAGGTCAACGTAAGCTCGATGGTTTAGTTTTAGAAGGAACAGGAACGGATGCGAAAACCTATGCTCAGAACTTGACACCATGGTTCGCCAAACCTTTTGTGTCCTATAACGTCGTCGGTGATGTTGCCGAAGTCGATAATCGCCGCAGCCTGCAAGACATTCAATTTCCTATTTTGATCATCGCAGGGAAGCGTGATACCACCACGCCAGAGCCAACGGCACGCGTTTTATTCGACAGCCTCAAACAAAGTCAAAAGCGTTTTGTGAGTGTTGATGCTGGGCATATGGATGCGATGCTATTTCCTGAAGTCAAAGCGGCATACTCAGCGCTTTTGAAAGATGTCGGTAGTAGCAAATAACAGGCTTTTTTTTGGTGAATTAGGAATGAAATTCTTACGCTTACTTATCTCCCTCGTTGCAGTTGCGATGTTGTCGCCATTTTCGACGGCAAGAGCAGGGAATCTTTCGGGATTAAAGCTCGCAGTCATTCCTCAATGTACGGCGCAAGATCGTGAAAATGGGTATACCCGTGTTTGTGTAGAACGATTGGATCAAGGCGAAATTGAAGAAGTGAAGTCGATGTACTTTGCTGATGTCATTAGATATAAGGCTGTTGAGAATGGCTTGATTTTGGCAGCGAAAATGAAGAAGAGTGATATCGCTTTTTTTGATCGCCCAGCATTCGGTGGCGAGATAACGACTTATCTAGAACCCATAGATAGCGATAACTACGCAATCAAGGTGCGATTCAAAGGCATTGAGAAAGCGAAGTTGAATCCATTGTTGTTGAATTTCGCTGGACGGCCTCCATTTTCATTAAATATCGACGGTCGAGACCCTGCTGATCGAACGGTAGTCGAAAGCTGGCCTGTCGTTTTACAGAAACTGCAGAATCAAGGAGTTCGCTTTGAAGTGATTAGTTTTCCACATGCCGAGCATTTGGAAGCCAAGTCGATCAAAGTGCTTCGTGGTTCGAATTGTTTGCAGACGATAGTCGCTTGCCGGGTGATTTATGATACGGATGGAGAATCGCTCGAATCTCTGATTTCTAACGCGCATGCCGCTCATATTTCGCTTGATAACTTTGTTCTTGTTGGAGTACCTAATCCAAATGAACATCGGACAGCGGAGTTGTTGAAAGGTGTTGATCAAAATCGTTTCAATGCCTTCCTAGGTTTTGTGGTGACTAGTCTTCGTCAAACGATTGAAAAAGGTGAAACACCAAAGGGCCGATATACTGCAGGCTTTTCGAATGGTGGTGCATGGGCTTTTGATGCGCTACTATTTCATCCCAATTTGTTTGATGGTGCGATCGTCATGTCCCCCGCCGAGTGGGAACTCCAATCACCGGTGCAACTCAAAGGCAAGAAAGTGTTTGTTGGTGCGGGTGAGTTAGAGCCTGGTTTCTTGAAGACGGCTCGTGAAATTGAGAAGATAAGCGGAAGTCTTGGTGCCGAGGTAAAGACATCATATTCCAAGTCAGGGCATTCGATGAATACCTGGGCTCCGGTTTGGAACATGGCCTTGAAAAATCTAAATGAAAATTGATGTGCGTTGCGCACTTCTCAAAGTATGGAAAAATAGCGGAGTTTGTAAAATGCGTAGACGTCTCGCTCTAACACTATGTTTGGTCTCTTTCTCCTCAAGCACTTGGGCATGCGAGCCTAGTCTTGAAGGTGCAAGTATGAAATGGTATCTGCAAAAAGCGACTGCAGATACCGTTGTTTTTGCTGCGCGTGTCGTCTCAATTGAGGAGCATAAAGAACACGGTGTACTGGTGCAGACAGCGCAACTGAGAACTTCGCGTTGGTGGCGTGGTAAGCAGATGCCTGAAGTGTTGGTGATCGGAGAAAAAGGCAGAGGTGCAGGTACATCCTGTTTTGGTGTTTTCGATTTTGTGATGAAGGAAGGCGAGGAGTGGTTGATCGTCGGGCAAATGAAAGATGGAAAAATAAGTCCAGCCAAGTTTCTGAGTCAACTCATGAGCGAGAAAGAAGCCAAAACTAAAAGTTTGTCGGATCTTAGTAAGTTCTAGGTGCTTACTTATGCAGCCATCGACGGAAATTGTTCGCCTTTGGCGCTGAGTTGTTTGTCCTATTCGTTTCCGTTGATCGCCCGCAAGGTGGCGGCAAGGCCTTCGATTCTAGAATCATCAAAGCTTTTCAAAAGGGCTGCGAACCAAGATTTAAGCAAGCTATGGTGTACAAAGGAATGGAGTGGGGCGGCTGACTTCGACCGTCTCAGCTAATGCGATACTTTGCTCTATTCTAGGAAATTGGTGTTTGAGCTCGGTGGCGACGAGATCAAGGTCGCGTTGTAAGTGAAGGATCTTATCCTTGTCGTAAACAAAAGTGCCGATGTAGACGACTTTTCCTCGGGGCGCACTAAATGCCGTTGTCGAAAGTGATTGATTGGTATTGGAGAATGGGCTGAGGACGAAATGTCCTGGCCTTACTTCAAAAGCAGAAAAATGCCTGCCTTTATTGGTACTCGATACCATCGCTTCGGTATGGTTGAACCGGAAACAGTTTCCAGTGATTGCTTGGGATTTGAGATCGTACTCGTCTAGGTTGACGCTAAACATCGGCGCGTCCCATTTTCCTTCGACATTGATGCCGTAGACGATGATGCTGCGATCAGGATCTATGCTCGCATCCGAGTTTAATTTTCTGACGTTGTTCAGACCGCAGGCGGAAAGCATCCCTGTCAGTATCATCAACAACAGAGATGCGACAGTTTTTTTCATCTCGATTCCAAATACATGAGTTTCACGAAAAAACGACCGCTCCGTATACCAAGGTGCACCCAGCTCAAATCAAGTTTACTGTGCCGGGTTCGCGGCAACAGCATGAATCGCATTGATCGCGGCGATGACTTCGTCGGTCAATTTAACATCGGTTGCACGAATGTTTTCTTCGAGCTGCTGTAAGGTCGTTGCGCCAATGATAGTGCTGGCAACGAACCAACGTGAATAACACCATGCAAGCGCCAGTTGGGTTGGCGTGTAGCCAAAATCACGCGCTAGCTTGGTGTATCGAGCACTGGTAGCCACGACTTCTTGGCGCATATAGCGTGGACTCCAGGTTGGCGGAAACTGGGTTAAGCGCCCCTTAGCTTGAACATCATCGACATACTTTCCTGTTAAGCGGCCAAAAGCGAGTGGGCTATAGGCAAGCAAGCCAACGTGCTCGCGGAAACAAGTTTCCGTTAAGCCTTGCTCGTAGCTGCGATTCATCAAGTGGTAAGGATTTTGAATCGATACAATACGCGCTTGCTGTTTGCGTTCCGCATGTTTAATGAATTCACTGACGCCCCATGGCGTTTCATTCGAGACGCCTATGTGCCGAATCTTTCCTTCTTTGATCAGGCTGTCTAAAACATCGAGTGTCTTTTCGATAGCGACGGACTCGTGTTCCAATTCTGGATTGAATTCTTTCTGACCAAAAATCGGGGCATTGCGGCTAGGCCAGTGTAGTTGATAGAGATCGATATAATCGGTTTGCAAGCGTCGCAAACTGCCTTCCACTGCGGCTCGTATATTTTTCTCATCGAGATCATTCTCACCATTGCGTATCCATGGCATACCACGTGATGGACCAGCTACCTTAGTCGCGATAATCACCTTCTCCCGCTTGCCTGAGCTCTTGATCCAAGTGCCGATGTATTGTTCGGTGCGATTGACTGTTTCAGCGCGTGGCATCACCGGATACATTTCTGCTGTGTCAATAAAATTCACGCCATGAGCCAAAGCATAGTCGAGTTGCTGATGCGCTTCCGCTTCGCTGTTTTGTTCGCCAAAAGTCATGGTGCCGAGGCAGACTTCGGAAACCATCAGATTACTCGTTCCTAACTTTTTCATTTTCATCGCAAAATTTCCTTGTAGCGGTTCTTATACTGCAACTTAAGTTTAAGCTTAAGTTTGCAGCACTAAATTAGATGATATGAACGTATTCTGAAGTATTTCCCTTCATTTTGGAAACAACAAAGCGCTATTTCACTTTGAAAGCTGAATCGTTATAGAGATCGAGTGATCTTATTCGTAGCCTCAGTTACTAGATAAAGTTGTCAGAGCTAAGATTTACTATCCCATTCAACACACCGATTAAACAGAGTTCTTCAATTTGAATGCCATCATTGAATGAACCTTCATCGTATAAGAAAAGCGCGGTATTGAAGCCATCATTCACTAAAAGAAAAGATTTGATGTTGGCCATCGTTTGTATGCCGATGTGTGAAGTAATGAAATCCACGGCATCAAATATTCCTTGTTGCGATTTCAAATTGGTGTCGATAATCTGATCTGAAATTTGAAAGAACACTGCATTTTTGTTGATATTCGACACGAGATTAGAAAATTGATCTGCATTTGCGCTGATGAATGTTCCGTCTTTCTGTTTCAGTGGATCGACATTGAAACTCTGAATGTGAACATCGCCTGCTGCAGAATTTAAATTTATACCATCGATATTGAGTTTGCCGGTTTCTTTATTGAATCCAAAAATCTGGTCTGCGTTTGCCAGCAGTAGGCTCTTTTGAGTTTCCTTATTGAAGGAAAAACGAAGCTCTGTTTGTGTATTGAGGTCTAAAAGAATTTGATCTCCGCCATTTCCACCATCAACAGTTAGTTTAGCTAAAGGATAATTGTTAAATTCAAAGATATCAGTAGCGTTGCTACCGACTACTTGTATGCTTCCTAAGTTCGACTTTGTGATTACCTTAAGTCCTGCGGCGCCGTTAAAGCCGCTCATATTAAGATCTATTGCGCTGGCGCTAAGGCCGTTTAACGTAACTTGACCTAGTCCTGCTGTCGTTGCGAACTTTCCCAATTCAACACTGCTAGTGTCGGTCGTAGTAATGTCAATCTGTTCTACAAAGCTGACATTTCTTAACATTGAGTCGTTGACATTAATGGTGGATACGAACAAAGTATCACGACCATCGCCACCAATTATCGTATCGTCCTCGCTTAGGGAAGAACTGAGGAAAATGTGATCGTCACCATTTCCGAGGTTGATATAGTCTTTCCCGTTGCCTGCGACAACAGTATCATTCCCAGCTCGAGAAAAGACTACATTGTTCCCTCCCTTTAAATAGATAGTATCGCTTCCTTCGCCGCAATAAACGGTGAGGCTAGATCCTGTGGCGGCAATGTAATTGTTGCCTTCGCCTGCATCAATTAAGGCTCCATCTCCACTGGAATGTATCGTGTCGTTTCCTGCTCCTGTGGAGATTGTTTGAGTGGTTTTGCCTGCTGTAACTAGGTCATTTCCATTGCCAGTCTTTATCGATGCGACTTTCGGTGAATCACTGACGATCACAGTATTGTTGCCATTTCCAGAATCGATATCGAGCGTCACAAGTGAGCTAGTCGCAAGTATCGTATCGTTGCCATCACCAGTTTTTAGCAATGCAGAGTGAGTGGTGTCTTGTATCACGATCCCATGCATTAGTGAAGATGCGTCAACATTCTCGAATGCGCGTAGAACGGTCACCGTAGGTGTGCCATCGCTTATTTTTTGTTGTGAGTTTGAGTCACTAACTAATTCGAATGACTGGAGCCCTTGATTCGATTCATTCTGAAGATTCAACGCCAACAAAGATGTGAACCTCGTATTCAGAATTAAAGTATCAAGTCCTGTTCCACCGTGAACCAGATTTTCAGTTCCATGGGCATGCAGGGTATCATCACCTATACCACCATCAATCCGATCACCACCGCCGCCGCCATCAATTGTGTCATTACCACCGCCACCTTCGAAGTATTCAGGGTTCGAATCACCAGTTAAGAAATCATTTTTTTCTATACTAGTGAATATGTCCGATGGCGCCGTGACATGGACCTGAGCCGTGCTTGAAGTACCATCACTTGATTGCACTGTATAGCTGAAAATTGCGTTGAGTGCGCTCGAATTTGTCAGTGAGAATAGAATCGATTTTCCGTTTGGATGGATAGATACGTGGCCACCAGATTGAGGTTGCGTGACTGAAATAATCTTTAGATTTGTTGAGTCGGTAGCGTCGTTCTTGAGAACATCCAAACTGAACATGCCACGATAGTCAAAACTATAGTTGTCATTTTGAATGGTGAAATTCTCAAGTTGATTTGTGATTTTGATGTGAATAGGCTGAGAACTGGCTTTGCCTTGCGTATCTTGCGCAGTCAAATAAATGAAGTAATCGTTGTCACGATCTTCGTCTAGGGGATCTTCAAAATTTGGAGATTTTTTAAAACGAATCTGCCCATTTTCCGTATCGATCAAGAAGAGACTCGCATCGGGGCCACTTAGTTGATATTTGATCTTTTCTGCATTTGCGTCACGTTTGACGATCTCCGGCGTGAGTATCGGTTGTGAAACGTCACGGTTCTCATCAAGCAAAACCACATCAATCGCTTTCATGATGGGCACTTGGTCGCTCTCATTCGTAATTGACACGGTAAATTTTCGTGAACTTGTAGCGTTGCCATCGTTGACGGAAACTATTAATTCAAAAACTCCATCATGATTTTTATCAGTTGGGCTTTCGAAGTCTGGAGCTTTAACAAATCGGATCTCACCTGTTGTGGGATTGATCTTAAAGTGTTGAGCATCTTCTCCGCCAGAAATTTGGTAGTTGAGTCGATCTGGGTCAGGATCTATTGCAAATACATATCCGACCTGGAAGTTGTTCTCTGAAACTTGGTATGGGTCAACCGATACGATTGTTGGGGCTGAATTGAGCCGATTGATTTTGATCACGATGTTTTGTGTGTCGCCAAATCCAGACGCGTCAGTTACCAGTATTGAAAATTCTACGGTTCCAACATAGTTGTGCTCTGCTAGATATTGAAAACTTCCATCTGGAGATAGATAGACAGAACCATGTGCTGGCTGGGTCTTCATTGAGAAGAATACTGTTTCAGAAGGCGCTGTGATTGTGGCAGCCCCCGATAGCAGAACTGATGACGTGTACGATGTAAGAAACTGTGTTGGTGTCGCATAACTTGGCCCTAGTTTGAAAGTTCGACTAAGGTCGATCTTCGCGTCTTCTAGTCCATTCGTTCCAAGGGTGACCTTTGACATAATTCTCGCAGCAACTTCGATATCTTCTCCATTTAAAGTCGACGAATAAAGTTGCCCGATGATTTGCTTGTTAACGAAAAGTGACTTTGAATTCAATGCCAGCTCGTTAGTACCTTCGTAGTTTGAAACACAATTGACGAATTCGACCAACACATCTCCCAAGCTTCGATAGCTTAACTGATTAATCCAGTGCTGCAGGCCCTCAGAATCAGGTAAGCGACCAAGAGCGTTTGTGTAAATAGTGGTGATGATCTGAGAAGGAGAGAGCTTACTTGGTGCAAAAATTGGATTGCCGCTCAAGTATGCGATTTGCTCGGCAATTTCCGAGACCGTCTTCCCAGAATTGAGTTCAGATAGCCAATAATTGAAGCCTGACTTTTCTGGTGCTCTACCTAGGATTGAAATGTAAAGCTGAATTAGTGTAGTTTGGCTGTTAGATGATGAAGTCATGTCGAATTTGGCGTGCTGCCAGTTGGCAAGTTTGGGCATGGGAATAAAAATTGTGAATTATTATACATGCTAATAATATAATTTGATGGTGAATTGCGGCATTGTAAGAATGCCGTCTTATTTAGCTGAGTGACTCAATTTCAAGTCGCGAGTCAAGGGGAGCTGGGGCGGGGATGATTTGCTCGGGAGGGGAGGCATGCCGAGCGTGATGCACAGGCCTATTTTTAGGATTCAAGCCTTATCAAATTGATTGGTTCTTGATATCTGCAATGTTCGAAATTTGCTTGCTATTGTTTCGATCGATACTGCTAACACTAACCGCTCACGTGAGAGCTGAGTTTTGAATCAAGGAATGTAGACTGGTACGCAAGGTACCAGCCTTAATCATTCTAATAAATTATTTGTACTTTCGTATCTCTTCAGTGCAGTCTCGCACTAATGCCGGACCACGATAGATTAAGCCGGAATAGACCTGCACCAAGGATGCACCGGCCTGCATTTTGGCGACCGCGTCTTTGCCAGAGAAAATGCCGCCGACGCCGATAATCGGAAGCGCATCGCCGAGTTCAGATTTTAAAGCGCGAACTACTTTATTCGATAGTTCGAACACCGGTTCGCCGGATAAACCACCCGCTTCTTCGCCATGTTGCAAACCTTTGACGGCGTCGCGTGTGATCGTCGTATTGGTGGCGATGACGCCGTCGATTTTGTGGCGCGTTAAAGATTCGGCGATGGTTTTGATTTGTTCGCTATCGATATCGGGTGCAATTTTCAGTGTCAGTGGCACGTAGCGCTTGTGTTGATCAGCTAAACGTTGCTGTGCCTCTTTCAGTTGCGACAGTAAATCGTCGAGCTCGCTTGCACCTTGCAGTTGGCGCAGATTTTTGGTGTTCGGAGATGAGATATTTACCGTCACATAACTGGCGTAAGGGTAGACTTTTTGCAAGCAATGGAGATAGTCGTCGGCTGCTTTTTCGATTGGTGTGTCGGCGTTCTTGCCAATGTTTAAGCCGAGTACGCCTTGTTTGTCTTGATAGAACTGCGATGCTTGCACGTTCGCTACAAAGGCGTCCACACCGCCATTGTTGAATCCCATGCGATTGATGATGGCGTTCGCTTGCGGCAAACGGAACATGCGTGGTTTCGGATTGCCTGGTTGCGCGCGCGGTGTGACTGTACCAATTTCAATCGAACCAAAACCAAGTGCTGCTAAGCCATCGATATAGCGACCATCTTTATCGAGGCCTGCTGCCAAGCCGACTGGGTTAGGGAAGGTGATGCCCATGACCGTGCGTGGATCGGATTGTGGTTTGCTCAAGAGGCGCGTTAAGCCCATATTGTGCGCACGCTTTAAGCTCGGTAGCGTGAAGTCGTGGGCGCTTTCTGCATCCATGAAAAAGAGGAAAGGGCGAGCCAGAGAATAGAGCAATTGGTCAGACATAATGTGTTGAGATAAATGAGATAAATGAGATAAATGAGAAAGGGGTTTCAAAGGTCTTGCCAGTGGCCGTCGATGAGGCCTTGCAAGGGTTGAAAATTCGTTTTGTAGGACATCTTGCGGCTTTCCTCTATCCAGTAACCAAGATAGAGATAGGGCATATTGAGTTCCGCCGCTTGCACTAGCTGCCATAAGACGTTGTAGGTGCCATAAGCACTTGCAGAGACATCTGGGTCGTAAAACGTGTAAACCGACGATAGGCCGTCTTCCAGAATGTCGATAATGCTGACCATGCGCAGGACACCGTTAGGCTCGCGGAATTCCACCAAGCGCGTATCGACACGGCTTTGAAGTAAGAACTGCGTGTACTGTTCTTTGTCGTCTTGATCCATGCCCCCGCCAGCATGGCGTTGACGCTGGTAGCGTTGATACAGCTCGAAATGTTCGTCTTCAAACTGGAGCGGTAAGATTTCGGTTTGTAAATCTTGGTGACGCTTCCATGCACGGCGCTGGCTGCGATTCGCGACGAACTCATTGACTTTCGTGCGCACTGGCACGCAGGCTTGGCAAGCATCACAATACGGGCGATAGACGAAAACTCCGCTACGACGAAAACCTTGATTGACCAAGGCAGAGTAGACTTCGCCACCAATCAGATGTGCCGGCGTGGCGACCTGGGAACGTGCTTGTTGGTCCGGTAGATAGCTGCAGGCGTAAGGTGCGGTCGCGTAGAATTGAATTTGTATCGTGCGACGGTTGGCCTTGTTGGTTTTAGCAAGATCGACTTGTGCAGCATCAGCTTGCATCGCTTCTGCCAAGTCTTCGAACATGGCCTGATCTTGATCGTGAAAATGCTGAGTGTGTTCACCCGCAGGCGGCGCGGCCTCGCTATTCTCTAAGTCTTTTTCCTCAGACTCATTCGAATAATCGGAATTCGATATTTGTGAACGTGATTGCATAAGGTCTTTAGCTCGCGCGATCTTGTGGTGCTGCACCTTGGTCAAACACAACTTGGCCCGCTTGCTGCGCTTTCTTCATTTTGACGACGAACTCACTTCGAGAAATAGGACGGGCGCCAAAGCGTGCAAGATGAGCAGTTTCTTGCTGGCAGTCTATCATTTCTACACCTTGTTGGCGCAAGTGTTGTACTAAATGCAGAAATGCCATTTTGGAAGCATCAGTCACTTTGGCGAACATCGATTCGCCATAAAACATCTTGCCAATACAGACACCGTAAGCGCCACCGACTAACTCGCCATCGAGCCATGCTTCGGCTGAGTGGGCGTAACCCAGCTGATGTAGCCCCACATAGCCGGCAATGATGTCTTCAGAAATCCAAGTCCCTGCTTGATTGCGTCGTGGCTCGGCACAGGCGCGCATTACTTGCTCGAATGCGCTATCAAAGCGAAAGCACCAACGTGAATCTTGCTGTGCTTTTCGATAACTCTTTTTGAGACTATCCGCGATTTTGAGGTCTGCCGTCATTAGCACCATGCGTGGATCGGTTGACCACCAAAGTATAGGTTGCCCCTCTGAATACCACGGGAAAATGCCTTGGCGGTAGGCATCGAGTAAGCGTTGCGGCGACAAATCTGCGCCCGCAGCCAATAAGCCCGCTGCACCTTGCGCTTCACTCAGTGCTTGGCTGACATCGGGGAAGGGGTTATCAACTTCTAACCAAGGAATCATGGGCAAGGCATTGAAGATATCAAGAAATCGGCTGGTTTAGCTGGCCGCATGTGCAGATTTGATGAAGTCATGGGCGTGCAGCTGAAAACCTCCGCCTTGCTGACGAGCTTTGTGATCAGCAAAGAAAAAGCGCAGCGTACTCGTAATGGTTGGGAAGGCAATATCATCCCAAGGAATTTCCTGTTCACTAAAAAGCCGAACGTCCAGACTTTCCGTACCTGCTGCGAAGTCGGTGTCGAGCAGGGTGGCGCGGTAGAAAAGATGAACTTGGTGTACGTGGGGTACATTCAAGATCGAAAATAATTCATGTAATTCGATATTAGCGCCGGCTTCTTCTACCGTTTCTCGCTGCGCGGCTTGACTGCTGGTTTCATTATTCTCCATAAAACCGGCAGGTAACGTCCAAAAGCCTAGACGCGGTTCAATTGCACGTTTGCAAAGCAAGATTTTGAGATCGCCATCGATATCCCAGACCGGAACCGTGCCCACGACCATTTTCGGATTTTGGTAATGAATAGTGCCGCAGGCGACACACACAAATCGTTCGCGTGTATCGTCAGCGGGAATCTTTAATGTAACCGGTGCGGCACATTCCGAACAAAATTTCATGCTCAATCTTTCTGGGCTGGTCAAATTGGGTAATGCTGTCGATGCTGTAAGAACAACCGTAGTTTTAGTAAAGCGTCAAATTGCACGCATTCAAAATTGTGACGGCAATGCACTAGGGTGAAAGTGTATCACTTGTGCACCAAACCTCTAAATTCGCTGCCAATAATTTCAGTGCAAAGTGAGTGCTGGCCGGCACTTCTAAGGATGAACAAGGAATTTTGTGAAGCAATTTGGGAGGGCAGGTAAATAATTAATTCGGAAACAAATTGCGCAAAGCAGCAAACTAAGGTATAGTTCTGTTTCTCAGACGCGGGGTGGAGCAGTCTGGCAGCTCGTCGGGCTCATAACCCGAAGGTCGTAGGTTCAAATCCTGCCCCCGCAACCAGAATTACAAGAATAAAGCCACGTTTCATCGTGGCTTTTTCGTTAGTTTGGCGATTTTTTTTGATTGGCGTCTGTTTCGGCATGGTTTCTGCTGAAATTCTGGACTACAATCGGGCATCTACTAAATTGATCGACTGTTTTGACTGACTTGGTTTGACCGTGCGAAGTAAGCGCAAAAGCACAAGTTGGCTGCAGACTGATCCACCAGACGCACGCAAGGAATAAGTCTTGCAACGTGCATTAAACTAGGTCTGGTCTGGTAGGCGATAAGATTCGCCACCAAGAGCTTCACGAAAACCTTCTTAAGATCAACACAACCTGTTAGCTAAAGAGTTTGCATGAATACTGCAGATGCCAAGCGCGTACTTGAAACCGCATTACTATGCGCACATGAACCGCTGACCATTAATACAATGAAAAAACTGTTCATGGATGCAAGTGAGCAGGATGAAGTGGTAGGGGCAGATACGATTAAGTTGATGCTCGAAGAAGTTCGTCAAGATTGGGCTGACAAGGGCATTATGTTGGTGTCTTTGTCGACAGGCTGGCGTTTTCAAAGTCGTCCTGAAATGCGCGTCTTCATTGACAGGCTTAACCCTGAAAAGCCGCCGAAGTATTCGCGTGCGACTTTAGAAACCTTGGCGATTATTGCCTACCGTCAGCCGGTAACGCGCGGCGACATTGAGGAAATTCGCGGCGTGGCAGTGGCCTCGCAAATGATTAAGACCTTGGAAGATCGCGGTTGGATTGAAACCGTCGGACATCGAGAAGTCCCGGGACGTCCAGCTTTATTCGCGACGACAAAACAATTTCTCAGTGATTTAGGTTTGTCTTCCTTAGATCAATTGCCGCCATTGCAGCAAGTGGGTCAGGAAGAGGCAGATGATGAAGCTGCGCCTGTGGTTGATACCGCAACAGCTGAGTTGGCGATGTTTGATCAATTGGAACAATCAGATCAAATCGAAGCGCAAATTGCCAGCGACGAGCAAGCTGCTCCAGCAAGTCAGGCGGGTGATGAGGCAACCGACCTTAGCCTAGCGTCGCCAGATGAAAACGAATCAGAAGTATTACAAGAAGCGGCGCCCGTGAGCGCCGACGTGCAAGAGCAGGAATCACCAGAAACGGCGGCGGAGGATGCGCCGGTGGAGCCAGAAGCGAATGCGCAAACACTTGCTGTTGAAGATCAACAGTTAAGTGAGATGGAAACACCAAACGAAGCAAATATCGAATTCAAAAACGAGACAAATACAGAAGTTGAAGCCAGTAGTGTGGTCAATGAGATCGAGGTGATCCCGGAAGATGCGCAAGTGATGGCTGAAGCGAAAACAGAAGAAGATGTAATCGACGCTCAGGCGAATGAAACATCTGATCAATTCACAGCAGAACAAAACAATGAACGAACATAATTCCGAAGATCATCCATCAAACGACATTGCTGGCAGTGATTCAGCAACAACTGGCGAGAAAGTGCGTGCAAAACGTGCGCCATCTAAGCCACGCCAGCCACGCCAGCCACGTGAAGCTAAGGCAAAAGAGGTAAGCGCAGAAGCTGTAATGGCAACTTCCTCTGAAGAAGCGCGTCCAGCACGAGCAAAGGCAGTACGCAAGCCGCGTGCACCGAAAGCGCTCGAGGCTTCCGCAAACGAGCAAGCAGTTGCAGCGCCAGTTGTAGTGGCGCAAGAAGTTTCAGAGACAGCGAATGTAAGTCGTGAGCGCGCTCCACAAGATCGTCAGCGCAAGCCAAAAAACAATAAAAATCAGACGCGTAATGATCAACAGCGTGAGCCACGTGAAGGTCGTGAAGGTCGTGAACAACGCGCACAAGCTCCTCGTGGTGAAGGTCGCGGCGAGCAAACGCGCGGTGATCGTCATGATAGATCTGGTCAGAAAAAACATGGCAATCAGCCGCGTAAACCACAGCATAAATCTGGCGCTGTGAATGATGCGGATGATGTATTTTCATTCGTGACATCGGATGCCTTTGATAGCATGGCCGATGATCGTTCCCACGCTGGTCGTCACGATAAAAACAAGAAGCCACGTCGCGATTTGACGGCGGACGATGATGCGCCAAAATTGCATAAAGTCTTGGCAGAGGCTGGTCTTGGCTCACGTCGCGATATGGAAGAATTGATCATCGCCGGACGTGTGTCGGTAAATGGTGAGCCTGCTCATATCGGTCAGCGTATTTTGCCGCAAGATCAAGTCCGTATTAACGGTAAATTGATTCAACGAAAAGTATCGAAGAAGCCACCTCGTGTTCTGATCTATCATAAGCCAGCCGGTGAAATCGTCAGTACGAGCGATCCCGAAGGTCGTGCATCGGTGTTTGATAGTTTGCCGCAAATGAAGGTCGGCAAATGGTTGGCGGTGGGGCGTCTTGATTACAACACGGAAGGTTTGTTGTTGTTCACCACTTCAGGCGACTTGGCGAATCGATTGATGCATCCACGTTACGGTATTGAGCGTGAATACGCTGTGCGTACTTTGGGTGAATTGGAAGAAGGCATGCGTCAGAAGTTGTTGGCGGGTGTTGAGCTTGAAGATGGTTTGGCACAATTCTCGAAAATTTCCGATGGTGGTGGCGAGGGCGTGAACAAATGGTACCGCGTGATTATTGGTGAAGGCCGTAATCGCGAGGTGCGTCGTATGTTCGAGGCGGTCGGTTTGACGGTATCGCGTTTGATTCGTACGCGTTATGGCGTCATGACTTTGCCTTCTGGCCTCAAGCGCGGTCGTTGGGATGAGTTGGGTGAAGATGCGGTTCGTAGCTTG
>CANHZI010000054.1 GCA_947464955.1 Oxalobacteraceae bacterium | reverse complement strand
ATACAGGCACCCAATATCGATCTGTGATTTATTTTCACGATGAGCAGCAAAAACAAATCGCACAAAAAGTCATACAAAGAGCAGCTGCGATTTGGGATGACCCGATCGTGACAGAGCTAAGCCCGGCCCCGATGTTTTACGTGGCCGAGGCCTACCATCAAAATTATTTCCGCCAAAATCCGCAGCAAGGATATTGTGCATTCGTGGTCGCCCCAAAAGTGGCGAAGGCGCGCAAGGCGTTTTCGGACAAGTGGCTGACTTGAGTTACATGCGAGTGCACGGTAATCGGCATTGACGATCACCGAATCGCTATTTTTTTGACATGAATCCAACTATGCTTCGGTTTCTTTCAACGCTAACTCTGCTGTATTGGAAAAATCGATGCTGAAGAAAATCCTTTTGTGGACATTGCTCGCGCCTTTGTCCTTGGTTCTTGTCGTTTTTGCGATCTTTGCCATGGCTAATCTTGGCGATCAAGAATTAAGGCCAGAAGTGAATCAAAGTCTTCAGTGGCAGCCTGCGGCCCAGTGGCAGGAATCGAATGCGTTTGTAATGCTGTATGGACTAAACGCCAAATCAGGTGCTGACAGCTATGCGCTAGGGATTGAACGTATCACGAATGAACTGAAGCGATACCAGCAAAAGGATCAGAGAGAAAACGGTACTGTAAATAGTCCGATAGTTGCAGAAGATGATGCGCAACTCAAGCAATTGGAGAGCGACCGTTGCCGCTACAACAGCGAGAAGAATTGCCTCGAATTTTACTTAGGCAGAGATCGCAAAAGCGAAGCTGAAATCCTCGCAAGAAATAGTGAATTGATCGCACGCTTCAGGATGCTGAAGGAGAGTGCGCATTATATCGAAGTGATACCGCCTCTTTTAGATGCCTCCTTACCGCCGTATTCCTATTTGGTACACGCATTTGAACTCGAGAGAATGAAAGCCATCCGAAAAATAGCCGCTGGTGAAGTTCAAGCGGGTTTGCACGACTACCTCAGCAATGCGAGCTTTGCCCGCAAATTGTATGCACAGTCGGGTAACTTGATAGGCGTGAACGTGTACTTGGCGGTTGTGGAACGTGACATGCGTGTCTTAGGCGAGATCTTGGAAAAGTATCCTGACGCCTATAGTTATGCGCCTGAAATTAACCTCTACTTGTCGAGTATAAAGCTTGCCGAGTCGAGTATGGCTTCGGCGCTAGCGCACGAACGAGCGTCAAATTTGCAAGTGGTAAAGACTACGTTTGATCAAAAGGTTTCTGAGAATTTCTTTACTGAGAAACTCGCTTTAGCCGTAACCCGAAAAAAGGCATCATTGAATTTCGCCTATGATTGGATGAGTTTGCATGTTGATCTTGCGAAGCAAGCTGCGTATTTTTACTTAGATTCTTATCAAGAGATCGAGCAGAAACGTGAAGCTATGCTAGGTCTCGGATATGGAAATGTTTATTTGCGCGATCCTGTCGTTAAGATTTTGATGAATGTTGGACGCGGTGCCTACCATTCTTACATCGAACGCGCGCACGATCTGGAAGGAGCCATCAATTTACATCGACTGTCTTTAGCGATACGAGCAAAAAATATTCATCGCGCTGAAATCCCTGCATTTATTGAAAAGACCGCCAGCGAATATCCGAACCCGTATACTAAGAAAGCAATGCAATGGGATGCAAAGAATGGTGCGCTGATATTTGAGACGAAGCAAGAGTCAAATTCGCGCTTCCAAAAAAGAAAGACGATGCAATTATTCGTGCAGTGATTTGTACATCACTAAAGCATCCACAAACCCCAAACGTGGATGCTTGAACGCTAATGGTAAGCGGCCAACCGTGGCGAAACCTAGTTGTGTCCACAAACGCACTGCGCCTTCATTGGTGGATACCACAAAATTAAATTGCATGGCGCGATAGCCGAGTTCGCGTGCTTGCTGTTGTGAGTGTTCACACATCAAGCTTGCGAGGCCGCGGCCGCGTGCTTGCGAGGACACCATATAGCCGCAGTTTGCAACGTGGGCGCCACCGCCTTGTTGGTTGGTTTTAATGTAGTAAGTGCCGAGTATTTTGCCTGCATCGTCCGCGACCCAAGTTTGGCGCGGCAATTCCATCCACAGCTGAAATGCTTGTTCTCGCGTGGTGTCGCGTGCGTAGGTGTAGGTATCACCTGCAGATACAATCTCATGAAAGATGGGCCAGATGTGCTCGAAGTCAGGCTCTGTAGCGAGGCGAATAGAGATCATGTCGATATCAAAGAAGCTGCAGGCACTCAGTTTATTCCTTGCCTGCAGCTTGTCACGTTTTATTTAGCGCGTGAATCTAATACTTCATTCCAACGTGCGACCAATTCTGCTTGAGAGGCCAGCAGTTCTGTGGTGTCGCCTTCGACCGTCACTTTTTCAATCACGTCGCCACGAGCGATGCTATCGACGACCTTTTGATCAGCGGCACTGACTACGACACCGAATACGGTGTGTTTGCCATTCAGATGCGGTGTGGCACCATGGGTGATGAAGAATTGGCTGCCGTTAGTGCCAGGACCTGCATTTGCCATCGACAAAATACCTGCGCGATCATGTGGTAATTCACGTTTGCATTCATCTTGGAAGCGATAGCCAGGGCCGCCCATGCCAGTACCATCTGGGCAGCCGCCTTGGATCATGAAGTTAGCGATGACGCGATGAAAATTCAGACCGTCGTAGTAACCGTGCTGAATCAAATTGACGAAGCTAGCGCAAGTAATCGGTGTTTGATCCGCGAACAATTGGATGTTGATCGTACCTTTGCTGGTTTGCATTACGACTTTTAAATCACTCATGGTTTTCTTTCATTTGTAGTTCGTTTGAGGTTCAGCTTGTAGTGTTAATACAGCGTGCACGCATTTTACCAGTCATCGACGATATCTACATCTCATAACATTTGCGCAATTAGTGAATTTTTTGCCTAGTCAATTAACTATTTGTTCTTGGCGATGTTGTCGTTTTTGTCGGCAAAAAGAAACTGTCTGTGTTGCTATTCTGGTCGGCTTATTTTTTTTGCTTATGGTAGTGGTAAATTACGAAGAGATGCGCGAGCAGCTTTGAACAGCAGAGATGGATGCTGAACTTCCCTCTGTCGATAACAAAGGCGGATCAAACGCGATCAGATCTTGATCGCAAAAAACAGGAGAACAGGAATGCGGCTTTGGCAGCATTTGTTATCGCTAGTCTTGGCGTTCGTCTCAATGCAAGCAGGCGCGGGCAGTGCTGTGCCAAATGGAAATGTGATCGCTCCCATCCTAGGTGCGCCCGCGATCAGTAATTACGATTCTAAAGTTTATAAATCCCATAGTCAGAATTGGGTCGCTGTGCAAGATGCGCGTGGCGTCATGTTCTTTGGTAATTCTAACGGCATCTTGGAATACGATGGCCAACGCTGGCAACTGGTGGCAAGTCCCGGCAACCTCATGGTGAGGGCCATGACCATTGCGAACGATCAAACGATTTTTTACGGTTCCATTGGTGATTTTGGATATCTTGCCGTTTCTCCGGGTGGGAAATTAATCGCTGTTTCATTGAAAGATTTGATCCCGGCCGAGGAACGCCTGTTCAATGATGTGTGGCAGGTTGAGAGTACTTCGAAGGGTGTCTATTTCTTAACTCGCACAAAAATTTTTCGCTTCTTTCAGGGAAAAGTAACTGTCCTCAATGCGAAGTTTGCCTCCTCACAAGCCGTCGTAATCAATGATCATTTATTTTTTGCAGATAGCGAAAAAGGGCTCAGTATGATCGATGGCGATCGTGCTTTGCCTATTCCTTCACTAGCGATGGTTGCCAATGGCAAGCGCATCGTAATGACGCCATTTGGGCAGCATGAAATTTTAGTTGGGCGCTTGAGTGGCGATTTTCAAACTATTGATCTCCGGCCGATGTGGGATGAGGGCGAGAAGCGATATCGCATCGATCAAGCCGCTGCCAATGTTAAACGTTTGCCGACGGCGATTGATCATCTAATCGATGAGTCACAATTGTATTTGTATAAGATTTTGTCGCTCGATCAACAAAGCTTCGCGATCAGTACTGTGAAGGGCGGTGTGTTGATTTTAAATAGAGATGGGCGATTGCTGCGTGCGATTAATAAGAACGCGGGGCTCTTGGATAATACGGTGGCCGGTATCTTTCTCGATCGTAATCGGAATTTATGGGCGCAAACCAATTCAGGAATTTCGTATGTTGAACTGAGTTCGGCCCAATCTACTTTTGGAAGCCGCAATGGCATCGAAGGGATCGCGATATCGTTGATTCGTCATAAAGAAAAGTTGTATGTTGGTACTTACCAAGGTATCGCGGTCGAGACTGTGTTCGCCTATTCTATGCGCCAGAATGTTCCGCAATTCGTGCCTTTGAAAGACGGCCCCAGTGAAATTTGGGCATTCAAGGAAGTGGACGGCGACTTGATGGTCGCAACTGGGCGAGGATTGTATCGAGTAGAGAATGAAGTCGGTGTTCGAATCCAAGGTTTGGCTAATAGTTACAGCTTAGGCACCAGCCCCAAGTGGCCGCATCATTTGTTTGTCGGCATGATGGGTGGCGTAGAAGTATTTAGACGCGATAATGGTGAATGGAAGTCTCTAGGTAGAGTCGAAGGGGTTGAAGAAAATGTTAGGCGCATTACCACCGATGCAGATGGTGAATTGTGGTTGAGCACTGAAGTGCAAGGTGTCCTGCGCTTGCGTTTCGAGGGAAGTAAACCCACCCAAGTGGGAATACATCGCCTAGATTTGCGAAACGGTTTACCGGAAATGGCTTCAGGCAGGATGACCTTTTTTGACAACGAGCTGTATCTCTGTAGCCGTAAAGGCCTACTGCGAGCGGTGGTGGCGGAGTGGAGCGAGATCGGTCGAGACAAAACAAAGTTTGTGGCCGATGAACGTTTTGGCGCCCGCTATGCGAACGGCAAACTTGCTTTAAATGAATTGCATAGTGATGGTAAAGATGGCGTATTCATTCAAGCCGAAGATGGTGTGCATTGGCTGAAACCAAATGCGGATGGTAAATATGTTGAGGTCAGCCAAGTGTTTGCGGGTTTGCCAGCGCCTGATGAATCTTTATATGTCGATGGCGATGACGCGGCGTGGATTGCAGGTGAAAACTTATATCGTGTTGACCTGAAAGCAGGTCCACGGCGAGCGCAGCAGTTTGCAGCTTTGATTCGGAAAGTGTCTGCGAACACCAAAGAAGCGGTATACGAGGGTGCGATTGGCAGAGTTGGTTCGCATTTCCCTGGGGCTTTGACCGCGCTAACTGCCTACCAGCTCGAACAAGAGATCAAACAGCTCCCCTATAGGCAGAATGCCTTGATGTTTGAATTTGCCGCACCTTATTTTGAAAAACCTGGAAATTTGCGTTTCCAGTTTCAGCTCGAAGGGTTCGATCAAGATTGGAGTGAATGGGACACGATCACATCGAAGGAATATACCAATATTCCAGAGGGGGATTATCGTTTTAAAGTAAGAGCAAAAAACGTATATGGTGCGATCGGCGAAGAGGCAGTTTTTGCGTTTCGGATTTTGCCTCCATGGTACCGAACAACATGGGCATATCTACTATGGGCTTTATGTGCTGCACTCAGTATCTCCTTGATGATTTTGCTTTACACCCGCCAGTTGCGAAAAAATGAACGCAAGCTCGAAGACGAAATTCGCGCACGAACCAAAGAAGTGGTGGAGCAGAGAGAAGCTGCGGAGCGCGCGCGTCATGACATTACTCTGTTGAGTGAAATGGGAAGAAAACTCACCGCATCACTCGACCCGAAAGCGATTCAGGAAGGCTTATACACCTATGTGCAAGAACTGATCACCTGCAATACATTCGGTGTTGGTATGGTCGATTGGGAGCGACGATTAATTAAATTCGACTATGTGATTGAAAATGGTAAGCATGTCGAAACTTATTCACGCAGTTTAGACGCAAAAGAACAACCAGCCGCCCAGTGTGTTTTGTTTGCGAGCGAGTTATTGATTAACTCCTTAAGCATCGACACCCGTGAATTTGATAGTGTCCTCCGTTTAGGTAAAGATACTGATCAAATCCTGCACAAAGACGTACGCGATTTTGCCATGCCACGCTCGGCCATGTATGTGCCGATGATGCTACAAGAAAAAGTGATCGGCGTAGTCTCAGTCCAAAGTCATTATGCGAATGCCTTTCACGAGAATGATCTGGTCATATTACGTTCGCTTGGGGCATACGCTGCGGTGGCCTTCGATAATGCGGAATCTTATCTGCGTTTGCAGCAGACCCAAACTAAGTTGGTGGAGCAAGAAAAATTAGCTGCGCTCGGATCGGTGGTGGCGGGGGTAGCGCATGAACTGAATACGCCAATCGGCAATAGTCTACTGACAGCCAGTTCTCTGAATGAAATTACCGATGTGTTTGTCGATGAGATTCATAGCGGTACGATACGCCGCTCGCGCCTCGATGCCTATGCTGGCAAGGCTAAGACGGCCTGTGATTTGTTGATTCGTAACTTATCGAATGCGGCCGATCTGATCACGAGCTTCAAACAAATCGCAGTCGATCAAACCTCCGACCAAAGACGTCAATTTGAGTTGAACACGATGGTGCGTGAGATCATGTTCACGCTGTCAAATCGCTTGCGACGCGACGATCATGAAGTGAGCCTTGATATCGTCGAGGGTGTCGTGATGGATAGCTTCCCTGGTCCCTTGGGGCAAGTGTTGACGAATCTGGTCATGAATGCGATTTTGCATGGCTTTGAAGATCAGCGTGGTGGCAAGATTATTTTGCGCGGTCGTCAAATTGATGAACACACCGTGCATTTGCAGATGCTGGACAATGGCAAAGGCATCGCCGAACAGCATCTAAGCCGTATTTTTGAACCCTTCTTCACCACTAAGCTTGGGCAGGGTGGAAGCGGTCTCGGCCTGCACATTACTTACAATATTGTGACGGGCGTCTTGGGGGGCAGCATAGAAATCAGCAGTACGCTAGGAAAAGGCACACGGATTGATCTCACCTTCCCTATCGTGGCGCCGCAAACTCCTGAACTTTAGACGATTTCAGAGCAAGGCTAAGTTTTTTGAGCGTGCAATACGCATGTCACGCTTCTTTGTTAGAATCGAAGCTCGACCAGGGCACATCAAGCTAGTTTGGTATCTATGAATCTTGGATTCATAATCCGCTCCGTCAAACAGAGGTGAGAGGACAATCAAGCGTCGACCTTTTGAATACACCGCATGTGAGCGATATTCGTATTTGTTCGCATGCTTTTGAGAGAAGCCGCCTATGTCCATTCCATTATTTGAACTGAATCATCCTGCACGTGTCCCTTTGGCCGCTGAGATACACTCGCGGCCGTTTCTGAATCTTCAAGCGCCAGAGCTTTTGACGCATTTAGCGATCTACTCAAGCGCACCGACTGATTCAGCTTGGAATGCGCAACAGCATCAAGCACATTTGTTGCAACAACTTTGTTTGCATTTCGGTGTGAGCCCACCCGCCGCTGATGCTAAATATTTCTACTTTGATTTTGGCCACTTCCGTTTGAAATGGGAGTGTCATACGGAATTTGCCACCTACACCTTTGCCCTACACGTCGATGAGCCACAGAATCGGGATATGGGAATCGAGGCGCTGTTTGCGCAGATGCCGATTCATCAGGTGCCTAGCGCTTGGCTACATGCATTACAAGGTCAAGTTCTGGTTGCTGCACATGTGGTGTTGTTGGCAAAAACAGCGAATAGCGATCGCTTTTTGGAGCAACTTCAATCCGTGTATCGTGGCAATACCTTAGCCGCGAGTTATGTCATGCATGGCGCTGAGTTTTATTCCGATTTCGCTATTCATGCTGATGGCTATAGCCGGTTTGTGATTCGCGATGTCGATATGCGGTCGCAACAAGCAGGGCGTTTGGCGCAGCGTATTCTGGAAATTGAAACTTACAGGATGATGGCTTTATTGGGATTGCCTATCGCACAGAAAGCGACCCCTGAGCTCAATTTGATCGAGCAGAACTTAGTCGAGTTAGCGAATGCCATGGTTGAGGCGGACCGCGAACTGGGAGCGTTGGTATCGCCCACATTAGACCAAGCAGACAGATCAGAGCAGTTAGAGATCATCTCTGAACGGAGTTTGTTGGAGCAGATCACCCACTTAGCGGCGCGCATAGAGAAATTGTCGCTGCAAAATAGTTATCGTTTTGCCGCATCAAAAGCCTACATACGCCTAGTACATGCGCGTATTGACGAGTTGCGGGAACAACGTATCGAAGGCATGCCTATGGTGGTGGAATTTATGGATAGACGCCTAACGCCCGCCATGAACACCTGCGAGGCGGTGGCGAATCGGCAGGAGGCCTTAGCGCAGAGGATTGCGCATTCAAACGACTTGCTGCGCACCCGCGTCGGCATCGTTCAAGAAATGCAAAATCGGCAAATCCTTCAGTCAATGAATACGCGTGCAGCACAACAATTACATTTGCAGCAGGCGGTTGAAGGTTTGTCGGTGGCGGCGATTTCGTATTATGTGATCGGTCTCTTTGCCTATGTCGCCAAAGCGGCCAAGGAATTTGGTTGGATTTCACATGTAGAAGGTCCGATCGGCCTTGGAGTACCGCTGGTCTTGGGGCTGGTGTGGATAGGCTTGCGTCGCATGCATCAGCGGATGAAAAGCAAGAGCAAAGAACAGCCCTAGTGAGTTCGTTGAACCGGTGGCTGACCTAAGCCATCTAAGGTCGATTTCCGTGGGTCTTTTTCTTGATACACCGCAAATAAGCCGCACTCCGTCTTTACCCTAGAGGTGCAGGGGGCTAGAATGGTTTTCTTACTTATTCTGGAGCATCTACTGTGTTACCCGCTTATATTACGCATTCGGATTGCCAGAAACACGACATGGGCTCGCATCATCCAGAGTGCCCCGAGCGCTTGGGTGCCGTCAATGATCAATTGTTGATCAAGGGCTTGCTCGATTACATGGATCAGTGTGAAGCACCAATAGCATCTCGTGAACAATTAGCTCGCGCGCATAGCGGCTTTTACCTCGATGAGTTTGCCGAAATTGCGCAACAAGTCCCTGAAGGTAAGCTGGTTCAAATTGATCCAGACACGAGTATTAATGAATTTTCTTATCAAGCGGCGCTGCGTTCTGCGGGCGCATTGGTGATGGCTGTTGATTTGGTCGCTGGCGGAAAAGCGCCATCCGCTTTCTGCAATATCCGTCCGCCCGGACATCATGCCGAACGTAGCAATGCGGGAGGGTTCTGTTTTTTCAATAATGTGGCCGTCGGCATTCGTCATGCGATTGCCGCCCATGGTATCGAACGTATCGCCTTGATTGATTTTGATGTGCATCACGGTAATGGTAGTGAAGATATTTTATTCAACGATGAGCATGTCTTGATGTGTTCGATTTTCGAAAAAAATATTTACCCGTTTTGCGGTGATGTACCGATGGGCAAGAATATGATTAATGTTGGACTACCTTCGCGATCTGGTGGTGATGCATTCCGTCAAGCTGTCCTCGAGCAATGGATACCAGCCTTAGAAAAATATCAGCCACAAATGATCTTTATTTCGGCGGGCTTTGATGGTCATCGTGAAGACGACATGGGCAATCTCGGATTGGTCGAGGCCGACTATGAATGGGTGACTAAACAAATTATGCGTATTGCAGATCGGTTTTCGCAAGGACGTGTCGTTTCTTGTCTCGAGGGCGGCTACGCACTTTCTGCACTAGGCCGCAGTGCCGCAGCCCACGTCCGGGTGTTGATTGGCGCCGATTAGTGTTTTTGTTTCACGCTTCACACACTTCGCCATCTTTTTGCATCTCTACTTATTTTGAGTCAGGTAGAACATGAATAAGCATTATCTTACGTCGCTATTTTCACCTCGTTCTGTATTGATTTTTTCTGGCAATCAGCATCATCCAGAAAAACAAACGCCGATGGCCAAAGTGTTCTTGCAGCATTTTCAAAGCAGCGCTTATGAAGGCACGGTAACCTATCTCGATATTCATATGAAAGGCACACTCGGCGATCTGGCCGCTTCGCGTGCCGATCTTGCGATTATCGCCTTGCCCAATGAGCAGTTGGAATCGGCGATGGAAGTCGTGGGGCGCATTCAATGTCGCTCAGCTTTGATTTTGTCGATTGGTGTCGATGCCGTCTTGGCGAAAAAATTGCATAAGATTGCGCATCAACATGGCGTGTATTTGTTAGGACCTAATAGTCTCGGCTTTCAACGTCCAAAATTTCAGCTCAATGCCAGCGCATTAGGCAAAATGGCTCAGCCCGGTTCTTTGGCCGTGGTATCACAGTCAGGTGCGCTGACCTCGTCGATTTTGGATTGGGCCGCAAAGAATGGCGTGGGTTTTTCCAATGTGGTGTCGTTGGGCGTGAATACCGCCGTCGATATGGCACAAGTATTAGATTACTTAGCCGACGACTCGAGTACGCAAACGATCGTGGTCTATATGGAAGGCATCAAAGACGCGCGTCGTTTCATGAGTTCTTTACGTGCCGCCGCCAATTCTAAGCCTGTCATCGTCTTAAAAGGCGGACGACGTCCAGAGGGCTCGAAAGTGGCGCTGACGCACTCCGGTAATATTGTCGGGAGCGATGCGATCTTTGATGCGGCCTTGCAGCGTGCTGGTGCGGTGCGCGTGCATTCGATGGTGCAGTTGTTCGCCGCTGCCAAATGTTTGTCCGCTCGTTATTTACCTGTAGGACGCCGCTTAGCGGTGATTTCCAATGGTGGAGGCCCTGCAGTATTGGCAGCCGATTTTGTCAATGAAGTCGGCTTGCAGTTGGCGCAATTGCCAGCGGACGTCGTTAAAGGCTTAAGCAAAAAATTGTCGCCGTTTGCGGTGATTGATGAGTTGATCGACTTGTCACAAGACGCGAACGAACATCATTATCGCGAGGTCGTTAGTGCTTGCGCCCACTGCAGTGATGTTGATGGCATTTTGGTGATCCTGTCGCCGATTGCTGGCGTCGATACAGGGGCGATCGCGCAAGTCTTGGCGGACCTTCAAACCACGGTCGGAAAACCGCTGATCACGTGTTGGATGGGCGATGAAAAAGTCACGGCAGCGCGCACGATCTTGTTTAAGGCCGGCATTCCTAGTTTCCGTACGCCGGAAGCCGCAGTTGATGCCTTTAACCATGTGTCGCTGTTCCATCGCACACAACAAATGCTGCGCCAGGTGCCACCACCTTTGTCTCAACTCGCTGAACCCGATATCGAAGGTGCTCGTATTTTGATTGAAAGCGTATTGGCAGAACGGCGTAAAGTGCTCACTGAAATGGAATCAAAAGCCTTGTTGTCGGCCTTCCATATTCCGGTCACCAAAACCATCTTAGCGCGGACGCCAACCGAAGCGATGTTAGTGGCGAATCAGCTCGGGTATCCGGTCGCTCTTAAAATCGATTCCGTCGATATCCCTCATAAGTCGGATGTACAAGGCGTGGTACTGAATGTGGCGAATGCCGCTGGCGTGCGCGACGGATGGCAAAACATGATGGCGCGCGTGACCAAGTTACGACCTGACGCCAAAATCAATGGCGTCACCGTACAAAATATGTCGGGAAAACCAGAAGGTCGTGAGATTTTTATTGGTGTCTCGACCGATGAGTTATTCGGCCCCGTGATTTCTTTTGGGGCTGGTGGGGTCATGATCGAATTGATCGCCGATCGCGCCATTGAATTGCCGCCACTGAATCAATTCTTAGCGCATCGCTTGATTGAACGTGTTCGTTGCGCCGAGATGTTAGGCGCTTGGCGTGGCGCGCCAGCGGTAGATAGAGAAGCTTTAGAACAGATTTTATTACGTGTCTCGGAAATGGTGTGCGCCTTGCCGCAATTACGTGAGATGGATATCAATCCTATCATCGTTGATGCTGATGGCGCCTTGGCCGTGGATGCACGAGTGGTGGTCGATCATTCGCCATCTGAACCGGGCAACTACGAGCACTTAGCGATCTCGCCTTATCCATCTGATCGAGAAATGGAATGGCCTTTGCGTGATGGTCGTGTGTACACGGTTCGTCCTTTGCATCCGCATGATGCAGAAATGCTGCAGGAATTAGTCCGTCGTCTCTCACCTGAAAGTCGATACTTCCGTTTTGTGTCATCGATGAAAGAACTGTCCGACCGGATGTTGGCGAAGTTCACTTTGATCGACTATGACCGTGAAATGGCCTTGGTGGCGATTCATACCGAGCGTATTCCAGCCGCCGATGGTAGTTTCGATGAAGTTCAGCGCATCATCGGTGTATCGCGTTATGTGACCAATCCCGATAAAACGACCTGCGAATTTTCGCTTTTGATTGCGGACGACTTCGCGGGGCAAGGTCTTGGCACGCGTTTAATGTTGTCGATTATTGACGTGGCGCGGAGTCGCGGGCTAGCTATGATAGAGGGGCTGGTCTTGACGAATAACACCAATATGCTGCGGTTGATGCGTAGCCTTGATTTTGAGGTGCGTCCCTATGAAGAAGATAGGGACTTTAGGCTTTGCGTCAAGGCGCTGTAAACAACCAGCTAAATTGATTCCTTTATGATCGCTTAAGCGAGATTACTGACCCGCTTTACGTCGTTTCGCCGCATGCTTAGCGATGTATTCAGGACGAACTAAAGCTTGGAAGTAGTTGGGTATCCATGGACGAGCTGACAACATAAAGCTCATACGATGTTTATCATCAAACGGCAGCACGGCATCAAGTTGATGTTGATCGGATATGTCGCGCGCCAGTTGCTTCAAGCGCGTGAGAAATGCTGCGCTCGATTGCTTTGATAGCATCACCGATAGAAATTGCATGATCTCGTGTTTTCCGCAGAAGGTTGAGTTCAAATAGTCTGCAAAGGACTCTCGTTGATGAAAACGCTGAATTGGACCGTTCGGCCGCCAGCGAAACGTGCGAGAAAGCAAAAGTTTAATACGGTTGTTAGGCATCAGTTCGAGAATCCCTAAGTGGTCCAGTCGGACTAAGTAGGCGATGACCTCGGGTTCGCTGATCGCATAGATATCGACAATCTGTTCCAGACTAAAGAAATTCATGGCCGAGACCGCCACAATGAATTTTTTCGGATCTCGAATCAGCTCCTCTTCTTGCTCATAAGTCAACTCTTCGATGAGGGATTCCTCGTAACTGCGAAGAGTCAGATCGTGCAAACTGATTTCGGAAGCGTCGAGAATTTGATCTAGCCTCTGCAAGGTCAGGCTCTTGGTCGAGAACATTCGTTTCACGCTGGATTCAGAGACCCCAATACGACGGGCTAATTCTTGGTAAGTGATACGTTTGGCTTTGAGCTCACGTCTTAACACATCAACTAGGGCAGAGGCTTTTGGCATAAAAATAAAGATTACATGTAAAGGTATCGAAAAATGATACACCAGAGTACGAAATCCGCAACTTTCGTATTAGCTATTGTCGGATTTTTGTTCTGTATTGATAATGCTTTCGAAAATTTGAGACGCAAATTCAGATATCAGCGTATTCTTGAAAAAAATTACTCATCCGGAGGCGGGTAAATGGCACTTGAGACAGCAACATTTGGCGCGGGGCGCTTTTGGGACACTGAAGCAGTGTTTCAGCATGTCCGTGGCGTGAAATCAGTACAGCCAGGTTATGCCGGAGGTAAGACCTTAGAAGTCTCGTATGAGGAGGTCTGTAGCGGTGAAACTGGCCACGCGGAAGTGGTGCAAGTGCAGTTCGACAATGCAGTGGTGTCTTATCAAGCATTGCTTGATGTGTTTTTCAAGATCCATGATCCTTGCTCTCTACCTTGTGATGGATATGCCCAAGGTTCGCCCCATCGTTCTATCGTTTTTTACCACAGCGCTGAGCAAAAGCGTGTCTTGCAGGAAAATTTAAAGAGACTGGAACGGTTTTGTAGTACGCCACCGACAACCCAAGTTTTGGCGAATGCCATGTTCTTTCCGGCTGAGCAGGCGCATAAGAATTTCTATAAGACGAATAAGAACGATCCGTATTGCCTTGAATTTATTTTGCCCAAAATTCTTCTTTCGCGTGAAGTGTTCGCGCGCAAGAGAATGGCCGCGTAATTAACTGTGTTCGCAGCGACATAAAAAAAGCTGAGGTCTTAAGATCTCAGCTTTTTTACTTTCTTGGCCGTACTCCGATGCGCTTGGCATTTCTTTGCTTTGTTTAAGGCTGTAAGCGTTGGATCGACCAACTGCCATCCGCTTGTTTAGTGTAGACAATGCGATCATGTAAGCGTGAAGCCCTACCTTGCCAAAATTCAATCATCTCCGGCACTAAGCGATATCCACCCCAGTGCTCAGGGCGTGGTGGTTGTTCGCCATATTTCTCAACGACTTCCGCTAATTTTTGTTCCAAAGCTGCACGACTTGCAATAGCTTGGCTTTGCGCAGAGGCTAATGCACTTTGGCGACTTCCAACCGGACGGCTGTGGAAGTAGGTATCGTTTTCCTCTACTGAAATCTTCTCGATTTTCCCCTCTATTCGCACTTGGCGTTCGAGAGCGCTCCAAAAGAATAATAATGCCGCATGAGGGTTCTGCTCGAGCTCAAGGCCTTTGCGGCTGTCGTAGTTCGTGAACCACGAAAAACCGCGTTGATCGAACTCTTTGATCAATACAATACGTGACGAAGGTTTCCCCGCGGAATTTACCGTCGATAAACTCATCGCGTTGAGTTCTGGTACTTCTGCCTTCATCGCTTGTTCGAACCAAGTTGCAAATTGGGCGATAGGTTCAGCTGCGACATCGGTTTCCGACAAACTGGCAAGTTGATAATCTTTTCGGAGATGAGCGATTGACATGGAGAGTTCCTAGATTCTAAAGAGGGATGTTCTATGGTGTTGTGATGCCGCGTCGAAGCTGCATGGCTTGCCCGATTTCGGTAAATTGAGCTGGACTTAATATGCGCGCTGCCATCGGAGCTATTTGCGTTTCTTCAATTTGCATATGCTCTTGGTACAAAGACTGAAATTCGACAAGTTCAGAAGTCGGGAGTAGCGGTGTGTTTCCCTGTGCAAGTTCTTCTAAGCGCATTTTCAATTGCCCCCAAAGCTCTGCCATCCGTTGATGTTGTTGTAAGATGGTCGGTAACAATTGCGTCAGCAACGCTTGATCTTCAGCTTGTGCGGTCTCTTGTAGCATGGGCAGAAGGTTGATCTCTTCATCCTCGTGATGCAGAGGCGCGGCCTGTTCGAAATAGCGCAGCACTGCGGTGGCGGCTTGCTGGGCCTGCTGATCTGCTCCGAATTGTGCGAGATGAATTGGCAGCTTCTCGAGGGTAGCCAGCTGCTTACGAATTCTATCGTGGCAGTGTTTGAGGACAGCAAGAGGCTGGTCGAATCCTGGTGCAGCAGCGAAAAGTGGTTCCACGTGTACTTTCAAAATGAATTACGCATTCGGTTTTTCTGTGCGGCTAAGTAGCAAACACAAGCGAAATTATCGCCGATTCTGTATGCCCATGCTTGCGCGAGATCAATAGCCTTTGTGCTTAATGTCGTGACAAAATGCGAGCGCTGACCGACCTCAAGTAAAATAGCGGCTTCGTTACAAGGAATTATACGCAATGCAAGAAAACTCAGTGCAGCATGATGATATCGATTACGAGCGCCGGTTTGGGGGCGTGGCACGATTATATGGGGCTTCCGGTCTGGCGCGATTTGAACAGGCTCACATCGCGGTGGTTGGGGTCGGCGGCGTCGGTTCTTGGGTAGTTGAGGCCCTAGCGCGCAGTGCAATCGGGCAAATCACGATGATTGATCTCGATAATGTCGCGGAGTCGAACATCAACCGTCAGATTCAAGCAACCAGTGAAACTTTGGGTAAGGCCAAAATTACTGCTCTGGCTGAACGAATCGCTTTGATCAATCCGCGATGCGTGGTGCATCAAGTTGAGGAATTTGTCGAACCAGATAATTTGGAGCAAATGATAGGCTTCGGTCGCTTCGATTACGTCATTGACGCCATCGACAGCGTGAAAGCAAAAACGGCATTGATCGCGTATTGTCGACAGCACCAAATTCCCTTGGTAACCATAGGTGCAGCGGGTGGCCAGATCGATCCAAGTAAAATCGAAATTCGCGACCTTTCGCGCACCGAGCAAGAACCTCTATTAGCTTTAGTCCGTAAGCGTCTACGTCAAAATTTCGGTTTCCCGCGCGGCGGCAAGAATAAGTTTGGTATTGATGCTGTGTTTTCGATGGAAGTATTGAGCATGCCAGAAACCGCTGAGGCTTGTGAAGTGGATACCAATGGTGGGATTACTGGTCTCAATTGCGCGGGTTTCGGTTCGTCAGTGGTGGTAACAGCTTCTTTTGGATTGGCAGCGGCTGCTCATGTGTTGAAGAAATTGGCCGGCCGCTAAACCGCCACACTCGATTTCAATGGTTTGTTAAGGGGCTAGTGGGACAGACTCTTGGTACGTGAATTTCGACCAAGGTGCCGCCGCCTTCGCGGTTACTTATTTTGATTTGTCCCCGCAACAAATCTTTGATCAAACTATCGACAATACTAAGCCCTAATCCCATACCACCATGCCCGAGTTGGCGGCTAAAGAATGGTTCAAATAAGCGCTTTAGATGGGATTCATCGATACCACTTCCGTTGTCGCTGATATCAATGTGTATCTCCTGCCCAACCGCTTTTAGTTTAAAAAGAATATGTGAGGCGTGGTCTTGTTGATCTGTGTTCTGTAAACCATGTGTCAGCGCGTTATCCAAGACTTGATCGAGTACTTGGCATAGCGCATTCGGGTAGCTATGCATGATCAGATCAGGTGTTAGATCAATTTCTAGATGAACCTGTTTTTCTTGGCATTTACGACGCCAGTCTTCTAAAAAACGTAGACAAAGCTTGCTCAGTTCGAATTCTTCAATCGATTCACTATGTTGCTCGATGGCGAGTGCACGGAAGCGTTGCACTAAGCTGCTGGCAGTTTCCAATGCGTGATTCAACAGTTGATTACCTTGGCTGAGCGCTTGTAAGCTCTGCTGCAATTGGCTGCGCTTGAGTGTTGTGCCGTTTAACTCATGCAGAAGTTGTTGGCAATAGTCTTCCATCGTGCTGGCCGCCATGAGGGCGTTCCCGAGAGGTGTGTTCATTTCGTGGGCGATACCCACCACTAAACGACCTAGGGCCAGTTGTTTTTCTTGGCGCATCACGATATCCATCGCCGCTTCTAATTCTTGAGTGCGACTTTGAATTTGCTGCTCAAGTTTAGCGTGCGCTTGGTAGAGAGCGTATTCTGCTTTCTTCCTAATGGTCGCTTCAGCTTGTAGACGTTCGAGCGTCGTATTTAATTCAGCATTTTGACGGGCCAAAGACGTTTCTAATTGATGACCATGTTGGCTCAGTTGCTGGTTCTTATGCAAAAGCTTGGGCATTGCCATGATATCTTCCACCGTGGCGCTCAAGGTCTTTGATAGTTGGCGTCGGCGTTTGCTGTTCAAATCTGCTAGCCGCAGACTGGCGTCAAGGGCGATATCAAGATGGCCCCAGCGTCGACCAAACATGATGAGTTTACGTAGAACAGAATCATGCACGGCAGCTGCATTCAGATCCAAGGATTGTAGTTCGAGTTCGAGCTGTTGTAGTTGTAGCCAACCTTTTTCAAATTCTTTGCTTTGGCAAAGAAGTAAGGTGTCACAAAAGCGTATCCAAAAAATCCAATGCGGGCTGACATTCTTGGCATCTACTTGCATGCCTTCGATCTTTAGCAAATGGTAGGTTGTTGGTTCTGCCCGCCCAAGGCATGCGTTGACGATGGCGATATTCGTATGGCTAATCAATTCAAATTTCGGAATTTGAAAATTGTTTGCAATACGTAGTACTTCTTGATGGAGGTCGAGCGCCTTTAATAGGCAAGTTTCACTGTCTTGGTTGTCCGATTCAGTGCCGATAAAATAGTGCGCGGAAGCAGCCGAACGTAGAATATTACAGAGTGCAATCGGATCTAAGTGTTCGCGTTCCGACAAAAGTTGTTCACTCATCTCGATGACCTCGCGATACATTTCGCAAGAGATCATAATTAAGCAGCGACTCACCTTAATATTGAAGGCATCGCGTTTGCGATCGCACTGCTCAAAAAGTTCTACCGCCATCGCCGTGCTGTGTAATGCAGCGTGATGTAAGAGTAGGCTATTTTGTAGATGCTGCATGATCTCCCAAACCCAAGCCCGTGCCAGTTTGGAATCAAGCACCTGGGCCAATTCAAGCAAGGTGTTTGCTCGCTGTAGGCGTTGAGAGTCGTGGAAGTAGGATTGCCATGCACCAGGGTAAAGCTGCAAGATTTCGAAAAGAATTGCTTGTTCTGGAGTGAGCTCGAGGCGAGCGATGTGAGATAAATGTGGTGGAATTTCAGCAAATTGTCCTGAGATGCACAGCATCCTTCCTTTCTCTAACAAAGCATCAACCAAGGCTTGGTTATGGCTGTCTGTTAAATGAAAAGTAGTTGCGAAGCTCGATTCTGGAGAAGATTCTGTCATTACGCTGCTTGGCACGTATCGTGTATGCACGACCAAATATCGCAGAAGCCTCAACAAAAATCAAAGTTAGTTGTGAAAGTACTCAGAAAAATGGGTGAAATAACGACAGTTAGCTTCACCCGTGGCAATTGTAGGCGTAGGGCTCCTAGGTGGGTGTCTTGCTTCGTAGAGCCCAGACCACACCAAATAGGCATAACACCATCCCTAACCACTCAATCCAACCTGGATGATAGTTTTCCAACTGTATTGATAACAGGACGGAAATAATCGGCGTGATCACACCAATGAATACAGTCTTTTGCGCACCAATTCGGTGGATCAATGTGAAATAGCAAGCGAAAGCAATCACAGAACCAAATAGCGACAGGTAGAGCAAAGACAACCAGTAGCTCGTCGCAGTCGGCAAAGTCCATTGTTCGCCAGTAGCTGTGGCGAAGACAGAAATCAATAAGGTCCCCCAAGCCATCGCCCACGCCATCGTGAGCAAAACATTCGTATTTTGTTCGCGAATTTTCACCACAACTAAGTTACCGAAGGTGCTGGCAAGTGTTGCCGTTAGTGCGAGACCCAAACCTAGAAGAAAGTGGGTTTCGCGCCCAGAATGCGTTTCTTCCCAATTGCCTTTGAGCGCTGGATAGAACAAGAGCACGACGCCGCTGATAGAAATGAAAGCGGCAATCCAAATTCTGAGAGTTAAGGGTTTTTTGAAAAAGAAGTGTTCGAGTAATGGACTCCAAATCACCATCAGTGCAAATAGCACCGCCACTAAAGCGGAAACAACGTATTGCTCAGACGAATATGTACAAAGATAGGATAAAGAAAAAGTGAAGAAACCTTGCAGCATCAGCCATTTTTGTAGTTTCCACGGCAACCGCAGATCTTGCCCACGTAGGCCACACCAAGCAAAGAGGCAGAGCGCAGCCAAACCAAAACGATAGGCGACCGATACCGCTGGCGCAACTTGCCCCAGTTGCTGGGTAATTGCCCAAAATGTTGAGCCCCAGATGAGAGAAGCAATAATGAATAGTAGGGAAGATGGCATACGCTTGTATTTCTAGACGAAGAGAGTGTGATGATCGATGCTTGCGCTTAGCGATGGCAGAGCGCTTGGCCTTGGTCTTTGAAAGTTTGGCCAGAGATTGGCATAAACTCCCATTCGTAGCTATTCGAGTGCAGCAGTAATTTCAATACCCCGTGGGTATCGTTGTCGCGCACTTCTGTTGTGATTTTTGGGAAAAGCATGGGCGTCAGCTTAGCGCCACCGGTACCGACGATGAAACTACGTATCCCGTTTTTATCATCGCGAAATCCACGAGCATCAAGTGGTGCGAAGCGCTCGTAATTGTGATCGTGGCTGGTGAGTACGATATCGGCTTTAGCGCTGGCGAGTAGTTTCCACGCATCCTCCATCACAGCATTATGACCGTGTCCACCTGAGGAAAAAACAGGGTGGTGCCAGTAGGCGAGTGTACAGGCTTGTTTGTTGTCTTGTAATTCATTGCGCAGCCAAGTCAATTGTTCTTGCATCGCAGCTCCTTGAATATTGCTATTCAAAGAGAGAATCAACCAGTTACCTAGCGTTTTTTTGTAGTAGCCGCGACGGTCTGGTCCTGCTAATTCGTCAAAATAATTGAAATAGCCATGTGCTAATGGCACTCCATAATCGTGGTTCCCGGGTGAGGGTAAGGTCCGTTGTTTGAAGCGTCCCCAGGTTTTGTTGTAACAGTTATCAAATTCACTTGGTTTACCGATAGGATAAGTGTTGTCGCCTAAGGTGATGACTAGTGCTTTGCTTTCTTGAGCTAGGACAGTCTCTATCAATTGCGCGGTTTTCTCGGATTTCGTCAATTCCGCTGGCAAGCGTCGGCAGTCTGCGATATCGCCAGCGGCCAGCAAAACTTGAGGTTTAGACTTCGCCTTGTCGATGTTACTTTGTGTGGCTGAAACCTGATTTATGGTGAGAGTTAACAAGGCGAAGGCGGCCAATAACACAAGCAATCGGTTTGCAAAAGAGGATGGCAAAAAAGGCGTAAGGAAAGAAGTAAGCATGGGCGACACCAGTTCAAAGACGTATTTTACGCTGAATTAGTGGAATCCACTTCGGGATACATTGCGCTGCAACTGAATCGTCTTGTGGCAATGGTCGTACTGGTCGGGCTGCAACACTACACAAAAAAAATGGACCGCGGGGTACTCCCGCGATCCATCGTTTCAATTTCGTACAAGATAGAAGCGAGTCAACTTTAGCTTCAAACAAACGATTTCGTTTATTTACCTTGCTTGTTTTGATCGCCAGCAATAATGATGTTAATTGCGTCGGCTTTGATCCATTTGCGCAAAGCCTCATTGACTTGGGCTAACGTCAATTTACTGACTTTGGCTTCGAGGTCTTTATCGAAGTTCATGGTACGACCCAGTTGCAGGTAACCAGCCAGTTGATTGGCGAGGTTTTGGTCTTGTGTACGGCCAACTTCGTCAGCCTGACGCCATGCTTTTTTCGCTTCCGCCAGTTCGGATTCAGTAAAGCCTTCAGCAATCGCTTTTTGTAACTCTTCACGCAGGGCTGCTTCGACTTTGCTTGTGTTTTGTGGCGCACTCAAGGCGTAAGCAAACCAGATTGAGGTTGGTTCTTGGTTAGATACACTCAACTGCGAACCAACACCATACGACAAACCTTCTTTTTGACGAATGCGATCTGCCAAACGACTACGCAAAGCACCACCACCTAGCATATGATCAGCCATGATTAAGGCTGGGTAGTTGTCTGCTGTGTCGTTAATCGTGAGGGGGTGAACAGCAAGCAAGAAGCTACTTGCTTTGTCAGGTGTGTCCATGACGATTTTTTGCGCGTTGACAGCTTTCAGGGTGCGAGGAATACGGGTATATGCTTGTTTCGCTTTCCAGTTACCGAACAATTCGCTGAGCTGTGCTTTCAATGCAGCTGCATCGAAATCACCGACCGCTGCAAAATTCGCCGCACTCGTACCATAGAATTCTTGATAGAAGGACTTCACATCTTCCAATTTGACATTCTTGTTGGCTGCTAACTGTTCTTGCAAACTGCCTGTATGGCGCACATGGCCGACTGGCGTGGCATCTGTCAAACGGGAAAGCGCATTGATCGCCAGCGGCTGTGGTTCAGGAAGCGACTGCTCTAAACGACCAGTTACAGCTAGCTTGTGTTCTTCGAATTCCTTCGCCGGGAAGCTTGGTGTTTTCAGTACTTCTGCTAACAATTTGATTGCAGCAGGTAGATTGTCGCGTGTCGTAGTGATGTTAGCGGCGACACCCTCTGCACCACCGCCAATATTGACTTGGGCATTGAGTTTGTCAAAGCTATCTTTGATCTCTTGACGACTCAAACGTTCAGAACCTTTGTTTAACAGCGCAGCAGTAAATTGGCCAATTTCAGCCTTACCATTCAAGCTTGCTTCGCTACCGAAATTCAGGCGCAAATTGACACTGACAGTGGCACCTTTGGTTTTCTTCGGCAACAAGGCTAATTTCATACCGTTGGCTAGAGTCGAACGTTGCGTACGCGCTTCGATATTGGCGGGGCTAGTATCGAAGGCTTCACCTTGCGCGACCACCGCTTTGCCTTTGTAATCTTTGACCAAAGCCGTGATGTCTGGTGTACCAGGCACGTCGGTGCGATCAGCAGTTTCAGTTGGGATGAAGCGACCCAGTGTGCGGTTACTTGATTTTAAGTACTTGATCGCGGCGGCTTGCACATCTGCCACTGTTGCTTTCTCGGCGATATCGCGATCGATGAAGAACAAGCGCCAGTCTCCCGCAGCCATTGATTCTGTCAATGCCACTGTCAATCTCGCAGTATCGTTCATCACCAATTGAATTTGCTTATTGGCGTTCTGTTTTGCACGATCTAATTCTGCTTGGGTGATAGGGTTAGATTTTAGGTCCTCCAACACTTTCAGCATGGCGTCTTGCGCAGCGTTAAGGTCTTTGTCTTTCGGCACGATGGCGCCAAAGATGCCATAGCTAGGCTCAAGATTACTAACGGAGTTAAAGCTCACGCGCGTAGCCAATTTGGTTTCAACCAAGGCTTTGTGTAAGCGACCGCTTGGTGCATTGGTCAAGATGTCAGAGAGCAGACCGAGGTGTGAAGAATCTGCATGTGAGCTTGGTGCCATGTGGTAACCAGCACCAACAAATTGTGTGCCACCCGTACGACGTACCGTCACTGAACGCTCACCATCTTGAGTTGGTTCTTTAGTGTAAGTTGGTTCGATAACGCGATTTGGTTTCGGAATGCGGCCGAACAAGTCACTGACTTGCTTCAAAATTTTGGCTTCGTCGAATTTGCCAGCGACGATCAGAGTTGCATTGTCTGGTTGGTAGTATTTTTTGTAGAAGGCGCGCAAACGTGGAATATTGACTTGTTCGATGTCGGAACGTGCGCCAATTGTTGATTTGCCATAGTTGTGCCAATCATAGGCAACTGCTTGAATACGCTCAGTCGTAACGCCGATAGGGTCGCTCTCACCAATTTCAAATTCATTGCGGACGACCGTCATCTCACCCTTCTGGGTTTTCGTATTCCACAAATCGTTTTGGTCGATCGCTGCGTTGATCATACGATCCGCTTCTAAAGCCAACATTTGACGCAAGTTATCGTCATTTGCTGGGAAAGTGGCGTAGTAGTTGGTGCGATCATACCAAGTGGTGCCGTTAAATTCTGCACCAGTGCTATTGAGAACTTCAACCGGCGTTTTTGTGCCTTTTTTGATGCCGAAGTTCGCACTTGGTTTGAACAGCAAATGTTCAAGCAAGTGGGCCATGCCTGTTTCGCCGTAATTTTCGTGACGTGAACCAACCATGTAGACGATATTGGTTGTGATCGTTGGCTTACTCGCATCCGGGAACAGAATGACGCGCATACCATTGCTCAATTTGTATTCGGTAATACCTTCGACGGAGGTCACTTTGACCGCTGCGTGTGCTTGCTTCGCGGCAACAGTGTTGCTAGCAGGTGGCGTTGTTGGTGCAGCGAAAGCTGGGGATATGATGCCAGCGCTCACCATAAGTAGAGTAATAAGTTTCACGATAAATCCTAAAAAAAGCTAAGAGCCGCAAACATAGAGGATTGCAAAAATATTTGCAATTAGTTAAAAGAAATTTTTAAAAAAATAACATAAATTTGCCGAATAAGTCTTACTACACTGGAAATCCTCAAGTGATTTGTCAGATCAAGTCGTACCATTGTGTCAGCAATTGCTTCAGAGTAAGCTGATTTGTAGTTGTTCCGGCAGCTTGGCTTCGGCGTGCTCCGTACTCGTTTTCTTCTTTGGCAGGCTCGGCGCTGGTTTTGCCCACATACGCTCAGCCGGATAAAGCTGGAGGAAGGCGCGGGCCATTTCGGGGTTTGTGCAACTGAGCCAGTCATCGTAGTCTTCTGGTCCCAGAATTACTAAAGAGCGCTTCTCATCACCAGGCTTATGAAAGCGTTTCATCAAGGGATGTTCATCAGCATTGATTGTGATCTGGCAAAAAGAAAAACTTTGCTGACCATCGGCTTCATCCCACGCACGGTAAATACCAGCGACGGCAAAGTCGCTACTCTCATGCAGTCCAATTTGCCAGCGTTCAGCTTTACCGCTTTCGTAATTAGGTTCGTAGAAGTTCTCAAGCGGCACTAAGCATAATTTGGAGTGACGCCATGAGGAAGCGTAGCTGCGCAATTCACCTATCGTTTCCGCTCTCGCATTCATGGTGGAGAATCGTTTTACACCTGCCGCCATCTTGGATTTTGGGATCATGCTATAGCTGCCGACTTGCGCACGTCTGCGGCGCAAGTCGTCATGGGTAATGAAGGGAGCACTATAGTCTTGCCAAGTTTCTGGGCGCCAATCGATACCTGTTTGGTCGATAGCATCGAACTTGGCCGCGATTTGATCTTTACGAGTAGGTGTGTAGTTGACGCACATTGTTATGTTAGGCGTTAAAGTTGAATCGAATCTCATTTGCGAGACGGTTTAGCTAATGTTAGCATGAGCTTTCAATTAACTAGAGGAGCTGTTTCTATGTCTCTACAAGCTTCGGAAATCGGACAAATTGCCATTGCAGTTAATGATCTCGATAAGGCTCGGGTTTTTTACCGCGATGTTTTGGGCTTGCGTTTTTTATTCGATGCACCGCCAGCCCTTTGTTTTATGATGTGTGGCAGTGTGCGTTTGATGCTGACGACACTGCAGGGTGACCCAACTGATCACCGTACCTCCGTCATTTATTACAAAGTAGCTGATCTGGGTGAAGCCGATCTTCAGTTGCAGAAAGCGGAGCTTGCTTGGGAGCGTAAGCCAGGATTTGTGGCGAAGATGCCTGACCATGATTTATGGATGGGTTTTGTGCGAGATCCTGATGGGAACTTGATCGGATTGATGGAAGAACGGCGCGCCTAAACGAAAAATCATCATCAATCAGCTAGCTCAATTTCGGTTGCTCGTAAGTACCAACTTCCGTGACGATGAAGTCTAGAGAAATATCGTACTGATCAGGCGTAAATGCGGCGCGACTTAATTCATATGCAATCCCGATGCTTGAGGCCTTAGGGTGGAGCGCGAGGCTGCGGTCGTAAAATCCGCCACCATAGCCAAGGCGATAGTTGTCAGTGCTAAAACCAACACAAGGCGCCAAAATACAATCTGGCGCGACCTCGAGTTCACGTGCCACCGGCGTAGGAATCCCAAAAGAATCTTTCTCCATAATTTGCCCAGGAGCCCAGGGCACAAACTTTAATGCCTGGCCTTTGGCGATAACGATAGGTAGCGCCAAAGAGATGCCGAGTCGATGTAGATTGGAAAAACAGTCTAACAACATGGGTTCCGACTGAATGGGCCAATAAACGGCAAGACAGCTCGGCTGTTTTTTAAGCACGATTTCAATCAGTTGTGCTGCGATCGCCTGGTCCCAAGCTTGCTTTTGCTGTCCTTCGATTGCAGCGCGCCGTAGACGCAATTGCCGTCTGAGATCGGACTTTCCGAGTATTGTGTCTGCGGCACTTTGATTTTTTTCTTCTTTTACCAGATTCGGTGGCTGTGTCATACTGTCAATTAGATTGAGGGTTTACCCAACGAAGCTTATTTTACCCGTGTTACCTGCGTAAACGCACTTGGCGTTAAAAAGCTTTGTAAGTTCAAATAGTGTCTTGGAAAAATGCGAAATAAAAAATTGAAGTCCCTAGCATCACAAACGCTGTTGGTTGGTAGTTTAGTTATGGTATCAGTGTTCTCAAGGCCAGCGATCGCCGCAGTCGAGATGAACCCAACGGTGGTGAATGACGATGATCGATTTATGGCGCTCCGGGATGCCGCTTTACACGGTGACTCGAAAGCGGTGCAGTCACATGCTGCAGTCCTCAGCAATTACAGCATTCCTTCCTATGTAGATTATTACGTATTACGGACTCGCTTAAGTTCGGCCTCAAGCAATGATATTTTGCAGTTTCTGAAAAAATACGAGGGAAGCGCAATTGCCGACCGCTTGCGTAATGACTGGTTGTTGATACTAGGCTTCCGTGGTGACTGGACGAATTTTGATCAGCAGTTACCTCTATATGTGGTGAACGATGATAGCCAAGTCAAGTGCTATGCCTTACTCTCAAAAGCGGTCAAACAACAAAAGGTATCGTTTGATGCACGTGGGCTCCTAACCTCACCTAAACAATACGGCGATGGTTGTTATTCGCTGATCAGTTATCTTTATGAGCAGGGGCAGTTCACGGATGCGGATATTTGGGCGCAGATGCGTATTGCTGCAGAATCGTCAGCAATGCCGCTTGCAAGGCGTTTAGGCGCGATGTTGAAACTGCCTGAAAAGCGTTTACTTGAGGCCATGGATAAGCCCAAAAATCTATTCAAAAAAGAGCCTGCCTCAGATCGCGTGAGTAAAGAGTTGTTCATGTTAGCACTGGGCCGTGCGGCGAAGAGTGAACCAGAAGATGCAGTGCGAGCGATGCAAAGATTGGGGGGCAAATTATCTGCTGCCGAACGTGCGCAAGCTTGGGCGAATATTGCCTTACCGACTTCACAAAAACTTCAACCGGAGGCGCTATCGTATTGGAAGTTGGCCGAAGGGGCTAATCTTACCGTCGAAGGCTATCAATGGCGCGTTCGAATTGCGCTGCGCGAAGGCGATTGGAAAATGGTGAAAGCTGGCATCCAGGCGATGCCAGGTGCCTTGCGCAGTATGCCAAGTTGGACATATTGGTATGGTCGCGCTTTGCAACAAGAAGGTAAGAAGGAAGAAGCTCAAGCGATCTTTGCAGGTTTATCTGATCAAATGCATTTTTATGGTCAGCTTGCGCTCGAAGAGCGTGGCCAAAAAATCGGCGCGCCTGCTTTGGCAAAACCAGTGACGCCAGAAGAATTGGCGCCAGTGGCACAAAACCCAAACCTGCAAAGAGCGTTGAAGTTTTATTCGATGAATTTACGTTTCGAGGGCACGCGTGAATGGAATTGGGCTTTGCGCAGCATGAATGAACGCGAGCTCTTGGCCGCTGCCGAATTGGCGCGCCAAAATGATATGCTCGATCGTATGGTCAATACCTCTGATAAAACTAAGAGCGATGTCGACTTCAATCAACGTTTTCCTACACCGTTTAACGATAGCATGTACAAAGCAACGCAAGCGGTCGGTGTTGACATGGCTTGGGTCTATGGCTTGATTCGGCAAGAATCGCGCTTTGCTACTGCAGCGAAATCCCACGTTGGTGCCTCGGGTTTGATGCAAGTGATGCCGAAAACGGCGAAGTATGTGGCTAAGAAAATAGGCCTAGGCAGTTATGTACCCAGCCAAGTGAATGATGTCGAAACCAATATTAAATTGGGCACCAGCTATATGAATATGGTGTTGTCCGATTTAGGTGGTTCTCAGGCGTTGGCCTCCGCTGCCTATAATGCGGGGCCAGGTCGCCCACGTGCTTGGCGTGCGACCTTAAGCCGTACCGTCGAAGGCGCGATTTTTGCAGAATCTATTCCGTTCACGGAAACCCGCGATTACGTCAAGAACGTTTTATCAAACGCGACTTACTATGCAGCTTTGTTAGAGAAAAAACCGCAATCCTTAAAAGCGCGTTTAGGCACGGTCGCACCTAAAGGTGTGGCTGGCGATGAGCCTGAGTACCAATCACAATAAGGACGCAATATGCAAAATACTGATCTGCAAACGGTGTTGGCGCCGATCTTTAACGAAGATAAAAAACATAGCTTTCGTCTGGTAATCGGCAACAAGAATTATTCTTCATGGTCGATGCGTCCTTGGTTAGTCATGAAAGCTTTCGGCGTACCGTTTGAAGAAATTTACATTCCTTTATACCATCCAGATTCGACCCAAAGAATTTCTGAATATTCCTTGTCTGGACGGGTGCCGGTGTTGCTTGCGGATGACTTGATAGTGTGGGATTCGTTGGCGATTTGCGAGTATTTAGCAGAACGCTTTCCTAGTCAAAACATGTGGCCCGAAAGCCAAGCCGCGCGTGCGACTGCTAGGAGCATTTGTGCAGAGATGCATTCGGGTTTAAACCAACTGCGCTCTGCGATGCCGATGAATATTCGCGCTTCCTTCCCCGGTAAGGGGCGCACTGCCGGTGCCCAAGCCGATATTGGTCGTGTTGGAGAAATTTGGGAAGATTGCTTGTCAACCTATGGCGCTCATCGTTTTTTGTTTGGCGACTTTTCGATTGCCGATGCGTATTTTGCGCCAGTTGTGATGCGCTTCAAGACTTACGGAGTTTCGCTCGCTCCTGCGCTGCAAGCTTACTGCGAAAGAGTAGAACATCATCCCGCAGTCCGTGAATGGGTGAAGGGCGCCTTTGAAGAGAAAGAAAGCATCGCGAAGTTCGATCTATTGGACTGAGCTTTGACGTTTTAATGAATTTGTAGATTCTATGAAGACTTATGTTGTTGGTGGTGCGGTCCGTGATGCCCTTCTTGGCTTGCCTGTGCAAGATCGGGATCACGTCGTTATCGGCGCTACGCCAGAACAGATGCTTGCGCTTGGCTACACTCCAGTGGGTAAAGATTTTCCGGTTTTCTTGCATCCCAAAACACATGAGGAATACGCCTTAGCGCGTACTGAACGCAAAACCGAAAAGGGCTATAAAGGTTTTGTCTTTCATACAGATCCTCATGTCACCCTAGAGCAGGATTTGATTCGGCGCGACTTGACCATCAATGCCATAGCACGAAGTGACGACGGCGAGCTCATCGATCCATTTGGTGGACAAACAGACTTGCAGAATCGTGTGTTTCGCCACGTTTCTGCAGCCTTCGAAGAGGACCCGGTACGGATTCTTCGTTTGGCACGATTCGCAGCACGATTCT
>CANHZI010000053.1 GCA_947464955.1 Oxalobacteraceae bacterium | reverse complement strand
TCGAAACAGATCACGCAGCTCGGCATAAGAATCAAAGGTAAGCGGATTTTTCCTCTCTGGCCGATTTAGGGTAATTCTCGCGACTTGCCCCGTCACAGAATACGCAAAATGTTTGGCTTGATAATTCGCCAAAGTCACATGATTGCCTGCGAGTGAACTCGCTTCACCAGATAAATATTTCATCATCTCTTCACAATAATAGGACTTACGCAAAACAGACGCTGGCGTTGTTGTGTTCGCCTCGCCGTGCTAGCGCACTGTCTTCAGCTCCACGCCTAACCAGCACAATTTTGCGTAAGTCCTTAATAAAATAAGGCTTACGTAAGTTTGCATTCGTGAGCAACTTCATCGCATCGCCCGAATAAAAAAACCACGTAACACACCTATGAATCGTCAAAAAGTGCCCATACATCTGATCACACTGTGACACTCTTTGCAAAAAAGAACGCTGTTGGGAGGAACTCCATTCTTCCAAAATCGTAGGTCTTGCGTGTTACATGGTGTAAAACCCCAACGCTAGTTCGAATCACATGATAAAACGATCATGAATGCCAACTAACGTCACCATTCTAAAATAAAGCCCTAAACGCCGTCTTGCGTTGACGCAGAACCCTCATCTGCTTGTGCCACAAACTGTGACTTCAAACCGGACAACATCTCTATCATGGCCGCCTTTTGTTCTGGAGCCAATGCCGCTAACAACTCATCAACCCAAGCCTCGTGCACGCGCGCCATTCGTTCAAAGGCTTTACGCCCAGCTGCAGTGAGTTTCACGCTATAGGCGCGACGATCTTTGTGATCTGGTACACGCACCACCAACTCTTCTTGCTCTAACTGATCAGTAATGCCTGTGATATTGCCACCTGTGACCATCATGCGTTTGGATAATTCCCCCATACGCAAACCCTCAGGATGACGCTCCAGCTGAGCCATCAAGTCAAAGCGTGGCAAGGTAATATCAAACTCCGCGCGCAGGCGGTTGCGTATCTCGTTTTCAATCATGACGGTGGTCGACAGCATACGTAACCACAATTTCAAGGATTGATGGTGATCTTCACGTAGGCGCGTTTCCAGATCGAGTTGCTCGCGGTTGTGGCCATCTTGATGTTCACTCATGACATCACCTCACCGCCAGCGATCGCGATCGCCTGCCCTGTCTGCGACTGACTTGCAGGCTGGCATAGCCACAGTACTGCATCGGCCACTTCTTGCGGTTGTATTAGACGTTTCTGTGGATTGCCTGCGGCAAGTTCGGCACGTGCTTGCTCCTCGGTGCGTCCCGTTTTTTGCATGATATTGCTGATCGCCTGTTTAACGATGTCGGTTTCTGTATAACCAGGACAAACCGCATTAACCGTGACGCCCTTACTCGCCACTTCCAAGGCCAAAGAGCGCGTTAAACCAATCACACCATGCTTGGCCGCACAGTACGCTGCCACGTAGGCATAGCCTTTGAGACCTGCCGTGCTCGCCACGTTGACGATACGTCCCCAACCACGTTCTACCATTGCAGGGAGCGCTTGCTGGGCACAAAAGAAACTGCCACTGAGATTGACCGATATCAGCGTTTGCCATTGTTCTTCACTCGTTTTTAAAAATGGAGCGGAACTCGCTTGACCTGCGTTATTGATCAAGATGTCAATCTCGCCAAAACCTGCTCGCGCCTGCGTAAAACCAGCAAGCACCGACGCAGATTGACTCACATCCATCGTCATCGATTGCACCTCGCCATAGGCGCGCAGGGTCTCTACTGCCGACTGCAAATTAGCCTCATTGCGACCACTGATACTGACGCGAACGCCTTGCTGCAACAGTGTTTGGGCGATGGCATAGCCGATGCCCGTGGCACCACCAGTCACTAAGGCATGCTTACCAGTTAAGCGATGAGACATGAGCTCTTCTGTATTCATGATTAGCCTTCCAATAATTTGGCTGCAATTTCTTGCGGACTCATCGCACGGCTCGCCGCAGCAATTTGTCGTTCACGTTCTAGATTACGTTCTAGCTGCAATTTGCCGGCAATGTATTGCTTAGGCCAATGGATATCGGTAAATCCCAATTTCGCTGCTTCGTGCAAAGTCCAAGCGGGATCCGCCAAATGCGGACGCGCCACGGCGCATAAATCCGCACGACCAGCGGCGATAATGCTATTGGCATGGTCCGCTTCAAAGATGGCACCGACGGCGATGGTGGCAATCTTTGCCTCGTTTCGTATGCGGTCAGAAAATGGTGTTTGGAACATGCGTCCATACACCGGTTTTTCTTGTTTACTCACCTGCCCTGATGAGCAGTCAATCATATCGGCTCCCGCCTGCTTGAAAAGCTTGGCGATCTCAACAGCGTCGTCCGGCGTAATGCCGCCTTCCACCCAATCATGCGCAGAAATTCGAACAGAAATTGGTTTCGATGCGGGCCACACTTGGCGGATAGCGGCAAACACCTCCAAAGGATAGCGGCAACGATTTTCCAAAGAGCCGCCATACTCATCTTGACGTTGGTTCGTCAATGGCGAAATAAAACTCGATAAGAAATAGCCATGCGCGCAGTGCAACTCCAACCAATCGAAGCCGGCTTTATCGGCACCGATGGTCGCCGAGACGAAGTCTTGCAATACTTGTTGCATCTCTTCGCGCGTTGCTGCGCGAGCCGTCTGCGATACTCCCGCTAAATACTGCTGGGCTGAGGCCGAGATCAAGGGCCATGCGCCTTCGTCCAACGGTTGATCGATACCATCCCAAGCCCGCTTCGTCGCGCCTTTCGCGCCAGCATGCCCAAGCTGAACTGCGATTTTGGCATCGCTATTGGCATGCACGAAATCGGCGATGCGTTTCCAAGCAGTTGTATGTTCAGGCTTATATAAGCCAGGGCAAGCAGGTGTAATACGTCCTTCGGAGGAGACACAGGTCATCTCGGCGAACACCAAGCCAGCACCACCCATCGCCCGACTTCCAAGGTGAACTAAGTGATAGTCACCGGCCACACCGTCAAGTGCCGAATATTGCGCCATTGGTGACACCACAATACGATTGTTCAAGACAACATCACGACACTTAAATGGGGTGAACATCGGCGGAATTGTTTGCTTGGTTTTCGGCATCGGCACGCCAGCTTGGCGGAAGGCATGTTCCGCGATCCACTGCTCGAAACTACGCACATAATTCGCGTCACGCAATTTCAAGTTCTCGTGCGACAAGCGCTGGCTGCGCGTGAGCATCGAATAGGCAAACTGCGGTGCTTCCATTGCAGTATATCGGTCGACGTTTTCAAACCATTCCATGGAATTGCGCGCCGCGCTTTGTATCTTTAAGACTTCAACCGAGCGCAATTCTTGATAAGCATCCATCACTGCCGTAATACCATCGGCTTGGTGACGCGCGAAACATTCACTCAACTCAATCGCGTCTTCCAACGCCAACTTCGTTCCAGAACCAATAGAGAAATGCGCGGTATGCGCAGCGTCGCCCATCAACACCACGGGCACCGATTTGCCTTGCACTTGCAAAGGATGTACCCAACGCTTACAAATGATGCGAGGGAATTTGATCCAACTGGCTGACCCGCGCAGATGAGACGAATTACTCATCAAGGCATTGCCATCGAGGTATTTGGCGAATAGCTTTTCACAAAAAGCGATCGCTTGTTCCTGCGACATTTGATCTAGGCCTGATTTCAGCCATACTTCCTCAGGTGTCTCGACAATGAAGGTCGCGGTATCACCATCGTATTGATAAGCATGCGCTTGGAACCAGCCGTGCTCGGTTTGTTCAAAGGCGAATGTAAATGCAGAGAACAACTTCTTGGTACCCAACCAAACGAAGCGGCATTTGCGCGTATCAATATCGGGTTGAAAGGTGTCAGCGTAACGCGTGCGGATACGGCTATTCAAGCCGTCACTCGCAATCACTAAATCCGCTTCATATTGCACAGCCAGCGCTTGCTCATCCTGGACATCGGTTTCAAACACCAATTGCACGCCGAGCTGTTCGCATCGTTCTTGCAGAATATTCAGCAAGCGCTTACGGCCGATGCCGCAAAAACCATGTCCGCCGGAAGTGACGACCTGCCCTTTGAAATGGACATCAATATCATCCCAATGATTAAAGGCCTGCAAGATGGTCTTCGCAGTTGGCTCATCCGCTTTCACTAAATTACCCAAAGTTTGATCTGAGAACACTACACCCCAGCCGAAGGTATCGTAAGGGCGATTACGTTCAATCACAGTAATACGATGTGCAGGATTCTGCTTCTTCATTAGTAAGGCAAAATACAAACCTGCTGGGCCGCCGCCGATACATAAGATATTCATCGCTTGGTCTTTGTTGTGCACTTTATCGTTCATTTCATTTTTCTTTCAAACATCTGCGCAAGAAGCAGCAAACTCAAGCACCAGCTTGCTTTAATTTAAAACGCTGCACTTTGCCCGTTTCCGTGCGCGGCAAGGCGTCGCGGAACTCGATAGCACGCGGATACTTGTAGGGCGCGACATTGCTTTTCACATAGTCTTGCAGAGTCTTCACCAATGCATCGCTGGCTTTAGTGGCATCACGTAACACCACAAAAGCTTTTACAATTTGGCCACGCTCTTCGTCTGGCAAGCCGACGACAGCGCATTCAGCCACATCAGGATGCTTCAACAAAACCTCTTCCACTTCTGGGCCCGCAACGTTGTAGCCGGCGGTAATAATCATGTCATCGGTACGGGCGCGATAATGGAAATAACCATCGGCATCCATCTCATAAGCATCGCCTGTCAAATTCCAACCTTGATACACATAATTCTTTTGACGTTCATCGGCCAAATAGCGGCAACCTGTCGGCCCTTTAACAGCAAGGCGACCAATAACACCAACGCCAGCAGGCTTGCCTTCTTCGTCCAATACGCAAGCTTGATAACCTGGGATGGCTTTACCTGTGGCACCAGCACGTGCTTCTGTGCCAGCCGCAGAAATAAAGATATGCAACATCTCGGTCGCACCGATGCCATCGATCATGACGAGGCCAGTCGCAGCCTGCCAGGCTTCGCGCGTTGCGACTGGCAAAGCCTCACCAGCGGATACTGTCTTCTTCAAAGACTGCAAAGAAAACTGCGGAACGAAGGACAACATCTGGCGGTAGAACGTGGGAGCGGTGAAGCAGATACTGGCTTGATACTCATCAATCGCTTTCAACAGCGTTTCCGGCGTCAATTTTTCAAGCAAGACTGCGGTGGCGCCTATGCGCAGCGGGAACAGTAACAGTCCACCTAAACCGAAAGTAAAGGCGAGCGGCGGCGTACCAATAAACACGTCGTTCACTTGCGATTGCAAAGTCGAGCGCGGGAAACAATCGCAGATCGCCAAAACATCACGATGAAAATGCATGGTGCCCTTAGGCATACCCGTTGTGCCCGAGGTAAAACTGATCAAACAAACGTCTTCAGCAGCGGTATCAACTGCGCTGAATTGGCTCGACTTGTTCGCCATTAAAATATCGACGCTGTTTTCTACATCAGTATTGAACAACTTCACTTGCTGTAAGACCGGGCTCAAACTCTGCGCCGCATTCAGCTCTTCATGCAGTGCCGCGGAACAAAGTGCTGCCGTAATCTGGGCTTTATTGATGATGACGCTCAGTTCTTTCGCACGTAGCAAAGGCATGGTTGGCACCGCAATACAACCGACCTTCCACACCGCCAAAATGCAAGCTGCCATCATAGGATTATTGGCGCCACGCAGAAGCACGCGGTTACCCGGCACGAGCTGCATATCATCTACTAAGACTTGTGCGATCTGATTGACTTTGGCAGTCAGTTCCGCATACGTCCATTGCGTATTGGCGCTGCGAATCGCTAGCTTGTCCGCAAACCCCTTTTGCACCATCTCTTCCAAAAAGGCAGATGCACAATTAAGACGTTCGGTGTATTGCAGCTCAGGCAAAGAAAAAATCAGCTCAGGCCATTGCTCCATCGGTGGCAGATGCTCAAAGGCAAAGGTATCGACATGAGCTGAAACAGGAAAACGAGGGGCCATCAAGATGTCTCCACAATCTGGGTTGGCAATTATTTTTTGGCGTGAGGCTCTATGAATTGCATGCTCTATTTTTTGCGCCATTGAAAAATACTTTAAACCTAAACTATTTATTAGTAAAGCAATTTCAAACTCCTGTCACTGATCCCAGTCATAATGGTTTTTTGCGATCTAGAGCGAGATAGAAAACATTATTGACAAAAATGCACAATGAACCGTATATTCCTTGGGTAAAGTGTTGATTTTCCAAGTATCTACAAAGCCCCCCCCACAAACGATCAAACGAAGCCTTTTCACCGTGCCCACAATTCCACAACTTTCGATTACGACAACGTCTTTGACTCCGCCCCCTAACTTTCTCGGCTACTTTGAAAGAGTTGATTCGGGAAATATCTACACGCTCAAGCTTGAGGATTTTGCGAATCAATCCACGCCAGATGGCAGCGATATTAAGGCAATCAAACTATGGAGTTTGGGAACTCGTACCCAACTTCTCCTCAACGGTAAGCCTCTTGAAATCGGGCAAGGCGTGACTGCGTCTGACCTTAACTCGGGTCACGTGCAGATTTTTGTCGATAAAAAGGAAGGACTTGAGAATTCGTTTGGATTCGCAGTGCAGATTACACAAGATAACGCGTCTTGGTCCGTGAAAAGCTGTGGCCTGGTGCTGACGGATGGATCTAACCTGCCGACTATTCATACCAGTCAAGCGGAAATACGCTTCGCATTGAACACGCCTAATTTCTCGATGACTTCTGCCTCGATAGACGATAAAGGCAAGATTCATCTGACAAACTTACTTAAAGAGAATCAGTCAACTCAGCTCCAATCCCTCAGCCTCAACATACAAGATTCGAAAATAACAGGGGCAGAAAAAACAAAAACACAATTTTCAGGCATCATCAATTCAGTCAAGATACTGGATGACAATAGCTATCTTGCGACTGGATACAACAAGCAGCCAGAAAAAGAAGAGTCGTCTATCCAAACTGGGATGTATGACGCACGCGGTTTAGGCTCACCTAACTTTAATAGTGGCAAGCCCAACTCTTTAAGCATTTTTAGTGGTGCCTATGGCGTAGAGACATTGCAACAAAGCGACGGGAAAATTATTACGATCGCTCTATCACACACCAGTGCTGCATCGAAATTCAATAATTTGTCCCTGGTTCGGTACCAGCTCGACGGTTCGATTGATGCTAGCTTCCGCTCGCCAACTTTGATCCTCGATCTCGACGCATCGCGACCACCGATCAAATTTGCGAAGCTACAGCAAGATAACAAAATCCTTGTCATCGGAACCAATCGAACTGGTAGTAATTCTGACTACGTCATTGCCCGTCTAAATACAGATGGAAGTGAAGACCTTAGTTTTGGCAAACAAGGCTATGTCAGTCTCGATTTCGCCAATCAAGAAGATCTCCCTCTCGACATAGCGCCCTTGGCAGATGGAAAATTCTTGGTCTTTGGCGGCAGCGGCAATGCGTATGGCTACAACACCTTAAATATCACTCGCTTTAATTCTGACGGCAGTATCGATAATAGTTTCCAGCAGAACGGGACACTAAAGATTACCGAAGCACTCATCGGCAACAGCTTCTCTGTACAGAGTTTTACAACCCTAGCGAATGGCAAAATTCAAATCTTAGGAGGATTGCGATCTCAGGTCTTTCAAGATTATCCAAACTTCAATCAAAACCGAGACTTTATCCTGCAACTCGATTCTAGCGGCAGCATTGATGCGCAATTCGGTAAACAAGGTATTACCTATCTAGAGATGGATGAATACCGTCACTCCAATGCGGTGCTGCTGCCTTCGCTCGACGATAAAATTCGGATTGTTACTCAAGTCGATAGCGAAACCGTTCGCGTCGTACAGCTAAATAAAGACGGTAACTATGATCTGAAATCTTATATCCCCACCTCATCTGCAGACACGCCGACTGAAGCGGTAAAACTATTACCTTTTGCGTGGATAGAACAAACTCAGGAGACGTTTCTGCCGCCCATAAAAATTAAGGTCGAAAGACTTGAGGGGGCGACTGCTTCAGACGTATTCTCAATCGCTTCATCTTTTTCTGAGCGCGATGCCACTATTGTTTGGCAGCACCTCCCTGCCTTAGACATTGGCGTGAATAGCACAGTGGCGCGAATTACTTCCTATTTAGGCAAGTTGGAAATCGAAACGAATGGCAATTGGACCAAACAATCACTGCAAAAACTGCTGCAAAACATTCAATACAATTATTCAGGAACGAACTCTAAACAAGAAATTCAATTCAACTGGACGCTAAGTAAGCTCGATGCGCCAAATGATATTGCTCGAAGCTTCAACAGTTCCTTGGTTCTCGCACCACAAAATAACTACTTACCGACGAGCCAAAATGTAGAGCGAACAGTTCCAAAATCGAGCCTAGTCCCGCTAAAGGCGGAAGACTTCCCCTTTAATGACAAAGATAGTCTCGATCAACTAAAGGGAATCACGATTTCCAAGTTGTTGTTCAATACCGATCTTATTCTCGACAATCAAATAGTCAGCAACGGTACTTTCATTAGCAAGGCAGACTTAGACGCTGGCAAATTGAAGATCATTACTTCTAGCGGCAGTCCGCTTGGTTTTGATTTTACTGTGAGCGATGGCAAGAATAGCTCAATCGCTTATCGCCAAACATTGACGACCAAAGACTTTATCAACACAGACGCCAAAGTACTCACAATCTCTGGCTCATTCAAGCATGGTGAAGTCCTCCGCGCTGAATTTAACCCAGCGGACCTAGCGCCAGGAACAAAAGCTTCTTTCGTTTGGAAGGTACTCGATTTAGAACTGCCAACTGGCCCAATTCCTGAGTTCACGCCCTCTTTTTCAGCAATCGGAAATGCGATCGAAGTCACGGTGCGCTACATCGATGTATCGGGCATACAAAAAATCTACAAAGCAGCCAGCAATGGCCTTATCACGGCGGGAAATTTTCAACCCGTCGTCGAACCCTTACTGGGAAAAAAATTGGTCGGTGGGGAATTGCAATTTTCAAAAATATCCGACTACGATGGTATCGAACAAATTGACGGAATGCCGAATCTCAAATTCCAATGGAAAGCAGACGGTATCGCCATTCCTAACGCCACAGACCCCAATTTTCTTATTCAAGAAAACATGGTGGGTAAGGTCATCAGCCTTGACATCAGCTACCTCGATTTGCTGGGACATCAAGAAGTCGCTACTATTTCCACCAAATTCCCAGTGAATAAAGCATCGCTCTTCAGCGCCAATGAACTTGCATTAGCCAACCATCCAGGCGATGACTCTTTCATCGGCAGCACCAATTTTGAAACGGTGAAATATCAAGAGCCTGTTAACAAATTCACGGTCTTCGGCACCTTAGAGAAATTTTATGTGGTGGGGATGGATAATGACCACACCGTTGATCAATTTCAAAAAGTCGATCGACTCGAATTCTCAGATTTGAGTATCAACGTCAAATTTGTCGAGCAAGCCCGACATTCCAATCAAAACGATCTGAATAAACTGGTCGAACTCTATATTGCCTTCTTCAATCGCATTCCAGATGCTGACGGCTTATCGTATTGGCTAACTCAATTTCAAAATGGGGCGAGCTTAAATAGTATCGCCGAGTCTTTCTACCAAGCAGGTATCCTGTTCAGTAATTTGACAGGTTTTAGTAAAGAGATGACCAACACAGACTTCATCAATATTGTCTACAAGAATACCTTGGGAAGACTGCAAGGTGCCGATGCCGAAGGGCTCAATTATTGGAAAGCACAATTAGATTCTGGCAGTACTAACCATGGGCAGTTGGTCTCCACGATACTAGCCTCGGCACATAGCTTTAAGTCCGATGCAACTTGGGGATGGGTAGCCGATCTACTCGACAACAAAGTACGCCTTGGAAGAATTGCTTCGATAGATGCTGGAATCAGCTTTAACTCACCAGAAGAATCCATCACTAAAGGGATGCAAGCCGTTGCCGCTGTTACACCGCAGTCATTTGGAGATGGACTCAAAATTATTGGTATTCAAGATGTAACCATTAACCTTAACTTCGAAGTGAGCTAGTAGACCGAGTCTTTTGTTGCCGACGTTCGTCTAAACTAAAGGCTCAATTGGGAGCCTCGTCGGTCGGCGCAGCTTGCTAAGAAATATGCGCCGACCGAGGTATTACCCCAATTACTTTCCTATCGATTTTTCCAAAAATTTTTCGACCTTGGTCCAAAAGTCGACACGAGTCTGTGGCAATGCCCAACCATGCCCTTCTTCGTTGTACTGTATCCATTCGACATTCGGATTCGTCTTCTTGACCTTGGCGTGGAATGAGCGGCCGTGTTCAATTGGTACACGGCGGTCCACTGCACCATAAGCAAGCAAAACTGGCTGTTTGATCTTATCGGCGAGCTCTACGGGAGAGGTTTCAGTCAACTGCTTTGCGTCGGCAACTGGGTCACCAACCATCATTGGCATACCATATTTCTGCCACAACTCGGAGGAATCATTAGTCCAATTCGACTGATACATGAGATTCATATCGGTCACACCAACCCAATTCACACCGCATTGAAACAACTCCGGATTCTTCGCCAAGCCCATCAAAGTCGCGTAACCACCATAGCTTGCCCCTGCAATACAAATGCGCTTAGGATCTGCGATACCTTGCGCAATCGCCCAACGCGCACCATCTGCGATATCTTCTTGCATTGCTAAGCCCCATTGCTTCCAACCAGCTTGAAAATGTTTGAAACCGAAACCTGTGCTGCCACGGAACTCTGGTTGCAACACCGCATAACCACGCGAGGCAAGAAACTGCACTTGAGCATCCCATCCCCAGCTTGCGCCACGCACATACGGTCCACCATGTACCAAAACGATCATCGGTAAATTTTTCTTACCGCCTTGAGGCAAAGTCAAATAAGCAGGAATCTCCAAGCCGTCTTTGGCTTTATAACGAATCATGTCTTGCATCGCCATTTTGGTCGCATCGATTGCAGGCATTGCAGATCCAATCAATTCAAGTTGATTGGTCTCGATATTGAAGATCAGATACAAAGAGGGCTGAACATCTGAATACGCACGAACCAACACGGTCTTCGCCAAGCCAAGGCGCGGTATTGATATTTGATTGATTGTGGCAGGTAACAAAGCATCGACCGCTGCTTGTACTTTTTTCATTTGCGGATCAAGCCAGAGCGTGGTGTAGGCATCGTTCTGGTAGCGAATTCCGGTTATTTTCCCCTTCGCGAGGTCGCCAATCAAACTGCCACTAAAGTCATATCCGTCGATCGCAACTACTGGCGTCGGATCAATCGCATTCTTCTCTAAATCAAAACGATACAACGCCGTCTTGTCAGTATTTTGACGGTCAAGCACATATAAGCTGCCATCTACACCAAAGTCAAAGGGTTCAAAGTTATCTCCACCAAAGAACTTTGATTCAGCAATCACCTTCCATTGATTCAATTTTGGATCACGATACCAAATTTGCTCGATACCAGCGTCTTGGGTTACCGTAATCCTAGGCTGACCATGATGATCTATCATCCAAGTGTATGACTTACCTGGGCGAGAAAAAGTCTCGACCTCACCCGTCTTTGTGTTGACACGTTTGAGCTTCTGGGCTTCGATGTCATAAACCGCATTAAATACGGGCTCGGTCACAAATACACTTTCAGAGCCAGGGCTATCGTCTACCTCAAGGAAGGAATGAAAACCAGAGAGCGTTTTGGTCTTGATTGAAGAAACTGCTGTTGAATCGGGGAACCAAATGCGTTCAATCAAGGTTCTCGCGTCTGAACCATCTTTGTTAATGGCGAAGAGTCCAGGAAAGTAACGTTGCTCACCTTGTGCTTTTTGTTTGTCGGAAGTGCTAAACACCAATCGGTCGCTATTTACCCAATGAAATTCACCGATATCTGCATTAGCAAAACCTCCGACAACTCGTGCTTGTTTCGTCGCCAGGTCCATTGTGGCAAGCTGAACTCGACCGATTTTCGTTGCCACCAACATACCCAAAGTCTTGCCATCGGGTGACATCGTCACTTGATTGATACTGGCGTTTTGAAAGAAGATTTCAACTGGAGGCTTTTCTTGGGCAAAACTTGGAGTCAATGCCAACATCGTGGCGCTGAAGCTGATCGAATAGACCAGTCGCTTGAGGAGTGAGGAATTCATAATCGATAAAAAAATATAAAGTGACATTATAACGAGTCTTGGTATCTAAAAGACAATTTCACATCACCTTACTTAGGATCGGTTTCCCAATAGAAATTGCATCGTATGCATCGCGAATCAAGCTCACAAAGTTCCTTCGCTGCACAACTTCTTAAAAAATAACAAGAAGTATTTGCTCTAGAATGCTTCTCGAAAACAACGAATTCTTCTCTAGAAAAACAGCGATTTAGGGTATATTCAGCACCTATCGAACAAACTCTCAGGCAGAAATACGCTGCCCATGACTTTCTTACATGCGCCTCATTTACTCACTTGCTTGGTCTTTAGCACTTCCCTTTGTACTTCTACGCTTATGGATACGCGGTCGACAAGAACCTGGGTATCGCCAGCATATTGCCGAGCGCCTTGGCTTTTATCCTCGCTGCTCTGAGAAAAAGAGAATTTGGGTACATGCGGTATCAGCAGGCGAAACCCGCGCGGCAGAACCCTTAGTGCGTGCATTGCTGGCGCAATATCCTGAGCATGACATTTTGCTTAGTCATATGACGCCCGTTGGTCGTAGCACTGGAAAAATTCTGTTCGCCAACGTAGAGGATAGGATTACGCAAGTCTTCGTCCCCTACGATATCAATTGGATGGTTCGACGTTTTTTACGCCATTTCAAACCGAGTATTTGCGTGTTGATCGAAACCGAGGTCTGGCCGAATCTAATCGCTCAGTGTAAGGCGGCACAAGTCCCCGTGACTTTAGTCAATGCCCGCCTATCCGAACGCTCACTTCGCAAAGCACAAAGACTTTCCTCGCTATTCGTGGAAGCAGCGTATGGCATCGACTACGTTGCGGCTCAATCAGGTCCAGATGCAGAACGTCTGGCAACGCTTGGTGTCAAACATTTCTGCATTACCGGCAATATGAAGTTTGACGTTACACCGCCACCCCATATGGCAGAGCGCGGTGCCAAGCTTCGCAGTTATTTTGATCATCGCCCGGTCTTCATTTGTGCCAGTACGCGCGAAGGCGAAGAAACCCTCATCCTCGATGCCTTCATGAAGTTAGATCTACCGCGCGCTTTACTGATCATTACGCCGCGTCATCCACAACGTTTTGATTTAGTCGCCACGCAAATCGAACAACACAACTTGCGCTACGTCAGACGTTCGAGCTTAGATCTCGACGCGGACGAATTGCCTATCCCTGAGAACACACAAATCTTACTCGGCGATAGTATGGGCGAAATGTATATGTACTATGCGGCCAGCGATCTCGCTTTCGTCGGCGGCAGTTTAGTACCGCTGGGTGGACACAATCTGATCGAAGCCTTTGCCATGGGTAAAGCCGTATTGACGGGCCAACATACCTTTAATTTTTCTGAAATCACAGAACAAGCAATCACGGCCAATTGCGCAGTACGTACCCTACATGCGGAAGACATGCTCAAGCAAGCGCAGAAGTTACTCGACAACCCCGATGCACGCCGCGTGATGGGTCAAACAGCCTATGGCTTTTTCCTTAAGCACCAAGGTGCAACGCAGCGCACCATGCAAGCAATTCAAGGTTTTATTCGCTAAAACAAGTGCATACACTGGAGCCAAGAATGCCGACAAGATTAATCCTGTCATTACTCGTCTGCGGCACTCTTGCCCTTCCAGACTCAGCTTGGAGCGCCGAACTATGCTCGCCTATGGGCATGAAGCCCCAAGCGCTCAAAGAACTACGGCAGCAACAATGGCAGCTGAGCGATCACCAGCAGCGTCAGCAACTTGCCAAGGCCATGCTTACCTGTCTCGCAAGCCCAGACCCGGCATTGCGCGATGAAATTGCCTTTGAGAGCCTGTCATTTTGGATGCGTGGTAAATTGCTCGACGTGGACACCATTCGCCACATCTCTGAACAATTACAGCAGCAACTGAGCACTAATCAAAACACCAAGCATCACGATTTTGCGCGCCCATTCGCAGCCTTAGTGTTGGCGGAGGTAGCCAGAGTGGATCGCGTCACTCCATTCATGACGGAACTCGAACGCAACCACATGGTGAAGCAAGCGGCGAACTTTCTGAGCACAGTCAAAGACTATCGTGGTTACGATGAAAAACATGGTTGGCGGCATGGTGTGGCTCATGGTGCCGATTGGATGTTGCAGTTGTCACTCAACCCTGCACTAACCGCAGCACATCATCAACTCATGTTGGAAGCGCTCGCCACGCAGATCAAGACCGATCAGCATTTTTATCAATACGGCGAAAGCGAACGTTTAATGATGCCGGTATTGTATTTGGCACTGCGATCTCCTATCGATCAAGCTGCATGGCAACAGTGGTTTGAAATGCTTCTTCAAACCGAACTCGACCTCAAGAAAACCACACAAAAGAGTCTTGCACGTCGACACAATCTGCAAGCTTTTTTCAACGTACTGTATTTGAATGTACATGAAAGTAAGAAGGCAGAGTTGCAAGAAAAACTGCTACCACTGTTGGTCAGTAGTATAAAAAAATTGAACTAAACTTCAGGACTTCAGTCTTAAAATGTCAGCTAAATGCATGATTTAACAAGAAAAGAATTTAATTTCGTCTACTTAGACCCTCAAGAAAAAATATTTGGAGGAAGCATGTTGAAACACACTTTTAAACTGAGTCTAGTCGCAGCCACGATCTGCAGCGGACTCTCTGCAACGGCGGCTTTTGCGGGTGACGGCAAGCTCAGCTTGGAAATGTTGTATCACCCAAAAGAACGCATCAATTTTAGCCCCGCGCCCTTAACCCGTTTGTCTTGGGACAATCAAAATCGTTTGATTGAGTCTAAGGTCAATAAAGGCTCTGCCGAGTTGTTCGTGGTGAATCCAGCGACATGGGAAAAAACCGCCTTACCAGCTGACGGCAATGTTTTAAGTATCTTGAAGGCAGCCAAGATCGACGACAAAGAAGTCAACAAGTTGGCTGACCAACTCAGTGCTCGCATCAAGCCTGAAAACAAGTCTTACATCTTCACCTACAAAAATGATATTTGGTTGTTAGACCTAGCTGCCAATAAAGCACGTGCTTTGACGAACACGCCGAATGTACAAGAAGACGAAGCTTTGCTCTCACCAGACAACAAATCCGTTGCCTACCTCAAAGGCAATGATATGTACGTCACCGACGTCGCCACAGCCAAAGAAACACGTTTGACGACTGGTGGTAGCGAAACCGTGTTTAACGGCCGTTTGGACTGGGTCTATCAAGAAGAAGTCTATGGTCGTGGCGATTTCCGCGCTTTCCGTTGGGCGCCAGACTCCAAGAAACTAGCCTTCTTGAGTTTTGATGAGACCAAAGTACCGGTCTACACTTTATCTGGCGATCACGCGCAACCGGTCAAAACCGACCGCACACGCTATCCAAAAGCAGGCGATCCAAATCCGATTACTAAGCTCGGCGTGGTTGATCTCAAAGGCAAAATCAGTTGGACCCAAGATCCCTATCCAGGCAAAGAGACTTTAATCGTACAAGTCGACTGGACACCAGACGGTCGCTTAATGGCCTCATGGCAGGACCGGGTACAAACTTGGTTAGATTTGCGTATTTACGATGCCAAGCTCAATAGCAAAGCAGTGGTGAAAGAAACGAGCCCAGCTTGGACTGAGCGTTTGCCGTTGCCTCACTTCTTAAAAGACGGCAGCTTCTTATGGGAGTCTAGCCGTACCGGCCATCACCACATCTACCACTACGACAAGAACTTCCAATTAGTCAAAGCGATTACGCAAGGCGATTGGGACGTGCGCAGTGTGCAAGGTGTAGACGAAGCGAAGTCTCGTGTTTTGTTCACAGCGAACGAGCGCAACCCTATCGGTAACGACGCTTATAGCATCAACTTCGATGGCAGCAATATGAAGCGCCTGACCGCAGAAAAAGGGACGCACACGGTACGTTGGAACAAGACTTTCACGCACTTCCTCGACAGCTGGAGTAGCCTGACACAAACACCAAAACAAGCTTTGTTTAGCGACGAAGGCGTACAAATCAAGTTAGTGGATAACGCTGGCGAGCCAGAAAAGTATAAGGCTCTGCAATTGGCAACAGTCAAACAGCAACAAGTAAAGTCACGCAATGGCTTCCCTATGGAAAGCCTGTTGTTCCTGCCGCCAAATTTTGACGCAAGCAAAAAATATCCTGTGTATCAACACTTGTACGCTGGCCCGATGGCACCGCAAGTACGTGATCAATGGAGTACCAATTTGTACTACCACTTCTTGGCACAACAAGGCTATGTGGTATGGATCTTGGACAATCAAAGTGCAAGTAACAAAGGTGTTTCTAGCGCTTGGCCTATCCACAAAAAATTGGGCCAATTAGAGTTGCAAGATCAACTCGATGGCTTGGACTGGTTGCGTCAACAAGGCTGGGCAGACATGGACCGTATCGCTCTGAATGGTTGGAGCTATGGCGGTTACTTCACCTCCTACGCCATGACGCATAGCAAAGCGTGGAAAGTGGGATTCGTTGGTGCGCCTGTGACTGATTGGCGTTTGTACGATAGTATCTACACGGAACGCTATATGGGCTTACCACAAGAAAATGCAGAAGGCTATGACAAGGGTTCTACTTTGAAAGCGGCACAAGACTTAAGCGGCAAGATCCTGATCATGCACGGCACCATGGATGACAATGTTCATCCACAAAATAGCATCATGTTGATCGATGCCTTAGCCAAAGCGAATAAAGAATACAGCTTGCAACTCTACCCTGCACAAGGCCACGGTGTGGTTGACCCTTGGTTGAATTGGTCTTTGCAAAAAGCTAAATGGAAGTTCCTCCAAGAGAATCTGTAATACCCTCAGTCTCAAGTAAAAAACCGACGGTGAAAGCCGTCGGTTTTTTTCGCGCAAATCACAAGCTGGTGTGAGCCGGTTCAAGCGTAAATGCACAAGAAGAAGTTCGAACCACCTTTGGAATTCTTGTACAAGTCGATGAATTGCGTTTGTAGATTGATCGACTGGCCGACAAACTGCTTAAACGCGCTCGTCACATCGGTAGGTGGCATAGGATTGATTCGACCGCTATTGCCATTGCTGTAGTCATGTGTAAAGAGCTGCGAACTGGTGCTGCCGTTCACTGCAGCCACCACCACTTTGTCGTCGACGTAAGTATTGCCTGTACCGTCAGCGCTTCCACACAAAACGAACTGCGTGGCGTTTGCTGGAATTGGGAGGTTATAGTCGGTAGAGCTGTAAAAAATATCGTTAGGACCTGGTGTGCCTGAAGCACGAGCTTCACGTTTGGTTGCTAATTGCAATGCGCTAATTAAAGTCTTCGTAGTCATTTTCGAACTCCATTCATTAAGAAAGTGGCGGTGCAATTGCGGCATCTCGGCGCGCTGCCGATGCCAATCACTTTCAAAACCGCCGATCAAAAAAGATGGTCATTGAATCCCTACTTCAACCACCATTGCCAGCCCACGATGAGCGGCAACACTTCCTCTACCGCAGTTTCCGTGCCAGGTCGAAATGCCTTAAAGTTGGCCTAAATTTGGTCGAAATTAGACACAACTCATGTAACTTACACGTCGCCGCCAAGAATTTTTCATGTAAAAATGTGTTTACTTTATATATATTTAATTTTGAATATTGAGCATTAGTTTGATGCACTTCCATAGCAAAAAAGCCGAAGAACTTATTAGCTCATCGGCTTTTTTATTGCGCGTCGCACTGACCAATTTAGAAAACTATTGTGGTCTCGTCTTATGAAACACCAAAGGACTCTCCACGGTAGTCGGGGGCGGCGATCTCAATATGTGCGGCTTCATGCTGCCCATCACATGCATCTCGCATGGCTTGCAGTCAAAACGCAAAGTGAACTTTTCATCGCCATTGACCAAGGTCATGGGCTCAGCCTTCACCTGCCCCTGCACACCGGTCACACCTTTCGCCTGCTTAGGACACAGGTTAAAAGAAAAACGTAAACAGTGCTTGGTGATCATCAATGGCACTTCGCCTGGTTCTTCATGCGCCTCATAGGCCGCGGCGATCAATTGCACGCCGTGCTTCTTATAAAAGGCGCTGGCTTTGTGGTTATACACATTCGCCAAATAGCTTAGGGTCGTCTCTGGGTAGGGCACCAAAGGCTCTTGCGCCGCTTCGCGCAATGGGCGTTTCCACTGACGTACTCGCTCTTGCTCATGTTGAGCGATCGCATCACGACGCAGTGCATTCATTTGCGAGCTAGGTACAAACCAAGGCTGGCTCAATTGCAAATCGATTTGTTCAACATAAAACATGGTATTGCCAAGCTTAGATAAGGCCTCTCGCAAACTCGCTTCGGCTTTTTCCGCTTGTTGCGCTGGCTCCAACGCAAGTTCGATACGCGTCACGGTATTGATACCATCCGCATCCGACAACTCCAGTTGCAAGCCTCGTGTTTGCTCATGCTCAGACTCAGGCTTATCCTCAAACTCAGACAATTTCATCCACAAACCTAATTTGCGGTCGGCGGACTTTTTCGTCAACGCCATTTCCCATTGTTGGTCGCGGTTACGGTGCACCGACATCCCGACTTTTAAACTCGCGAATTCGGCCATCTTCTCATTCGGGTGCACACGCCAAATAGTGCCATTCTCGTTTGTCGATTTCTTTTCTACCGTATTCGCTTGCACACCCACCACTTCGCGTTTGTGCATGTAATTCAAACCGTCGCCATTGGCGAGGTCTTCATTCGTTTCTAATTCAAACCAATCAGGGCCCAAACGCGTGACATAACCAATATGCAAACCCACGAATTTCGGAGAATCAAAAGCACCAATATTATCGAGGCGGCCATTGGCGAAATACGAAGTGTGTCCGCGATGGAAAGTTTTATCGACATTTGGTGTAAAAGCGATTTGCGTATGCCCACTGGAAGCGCGGTAGAACTCGGGGCGACGTTCCAAAATTTCGTCGAGCAAGAGGCGATAATGCGCCGTGATATTTTTCACGTAGCCCATATCCTTATAACGACCTTCAATCTTTAACGATTGAATACCGGCATCGAGCAAGGCTTCCAAGTTGGCGCTTTGATCATTATCTTTCATCGACAACAAATGCTTATCGTAAGCAACGACACGACCTTGGTTATCACTCAGGGTATAAGGCAGACGGCAAGCCTGCGAACAATCGCCACGGTTGGCGCTACGACCATCTTTCGCATGGGAGATATAGCATTGACCAGAGAAAGCCACGCACAATGCACCATGTACGAAATATTCGAGTGGCGTTTCCGTCTGTGCTTTGATCGCTTTAATTTGTTCCAACGTTAATTCACGGGCCAGTACCAATTGCGAGAACCCGGACGCACCCAAAAAATGCGCCTTGGCGGGTGTGCGAATATCGCACTGCGTGCTGGCGTGAATTTGAATCGGTGGAATGTCGAGCTCCATAATGCCCATGTCTTGCACGATCAAGGCATCGACGCCGGCATCATAAAACTGGTGTATTAATTTCTGCGCTGGTTCGAGTTCAGTATCATGCAAGATGGTATTGAGGGTAACGAAAATACGCGCATGATAGCGATGCGCAAATTCCACTAACTTAGCGATCTCACTGACTTCATTGCTGGCGTTATGACGCGCACCAAACGATGGACCGCCGATATACACCGCATCAGCACCATGCAAAATCGCTTCGCGGCCAATCTCTACCGTTTTTGCCGGAGACAATAATTCAATTTCGTTTTTACGTAAGCTCATGGCTAGCCAGCCCAGGGAAATTCTCAGAAGGCGCGATTATACCTTAGGGCCAAGATTGATAGATTGATGTCACGTGGTCAAAAATAGCAAAAAAAACATTAAATCTCTTGCTGATCTAGCCAAGTTTGCGCTTCGTTGATGGTGATATCAAGTACTTGTTTAACTTGCACAAACAAGTTTTCAATGGCAGCTTGCCCCATATCAGTACTAGCATCATCAGCTTTTAGTGCCGATTCAAGCTCGCGTGACATCCCAACAAAAGCAATAGCGCCCAAGGTTCCTAAGGAGCCGCGCATCGTGTGAAAAGCGCGTGCTGCGTCTTCAACCCGCCCTTCTTGCCAAGCAGCACGTCCTTGTTCGTATTGCAATTGTCCCTTGCTCACCATATTCTTGATCAAACCAATAAAAGTGGTACGGTAAGCGGGATTACCTTCACAGAAAGCCATAAATCGATTCGGATCAAAATACTGCGAAGCCTCATGTTGCGCAGCGCCCTCATTCACCGACTCAGTGTCTTGCGTTGAAACACTAGACACGTCCATGCCACGCTTTTGCAAATGCGCTTCTAAAGCACGTTTGAGCTGGCTCGTTTCTAGAGGTTTACTAACATAATCATCCATCCCTGCTTGCAAACACATTTCACGATCACCGTGCATCGCAGCCGCAGTCATGGCGATGATACTTGGCTGTTTGATTGAAGCACGACGAATAATCTTGGTCGCATCGAGTCCATCAAGATTTGGCATGTGAAGATCCATCCAGACCACATCAAATCCGAGTTTTGCCGCTTCTGCAGCCATCACTGCATCTACTGCTTCACGCCCATCGGTCACCATTTTCGCTTGGTAACCGAAACGCTCTAACATCATCCCTGCGACTTTTCTGTTGGTTGGATTGTCGTCGACAATCAACATCCGTTGCGGGAAGCGTTGACCGTAGTTCTGGTTTGTATTTTCAGTTTGTGCTTGATTGTGGCTAGACCTTTCGATCTCTGAATTCGGAACAAACAAAGCAGACAAGGTATCAATCAAGTTTTGCTCTTTTAGCGGTTTCAATAAGTACGCAGCAAACAGTTGATCAACATCCTGTTCGCGACTATCCACATACTTGCTGCACAAAATAAAAGGCAAAGCACGCAAACGATCAACACGCTTGAGTTTGGTGGCCAAAGCTAAACCATCAATCACTGGCATATGTGAATCGATCATGAACACATCAAACGCTGCTTCTGTGGCGAAAACATGATCGAGTTCAGGCATATTACCCACTGTCGTGACATGAATTCCCAAACGCGCTAGTCGACATGAATACAGGTTCAGAACCTTCGGATTATCATCGATCAACAACAAACGTTTCGATTTCAAAGCATCCAGTAGGCGAGCGTCTATGGTGTCTGCCGCCTCTTCTTTAAATGCTTCAGCGTCGATGGTAACGACAAAGCTTGTGCCTTTATTTAACTCACTCGAAATCTTAATGTCGCCGCCCATCAATTCGGCAAGACGCTTGCTGATCGCTAAGCCCAAACCAGTTCCACCGTACTTCCGTGTGGTGGCTGCATCAATCTGGGTAAATGCTGCGAACAAGCTACTGATTCGATCTGGAGGGATACCAATACCGGTGTCTTGGACTTGAATGCAGATTTGACTGCGATCAGCAAGCGTACAGTGGCTGACAGATACTGTGACCTCGCCTTTCTCGGTGAACTTAACTGCATTGCTTACCAAGTTCAGCACAATTTGTCTTACCCTCGTAACATCTCCCAAAATCAAAGCGGGCACTTGATCATCGATCTCATACAGAAGCTCTAGATCTTTTTGATTCGCACTACGCGCAACCAAAGCGAAACTTTCTTCGATTACGGTTTGAATCGATAAAGGCTCGCGTTCAAAACTCATCTTGCCAGACTCGATTTTGGAGAAATCGAGAATGTCATTAATAATCGTGAGCAAAGCATCGCCCGAACTTCGGATGGTATCGACGTAATCACGTTGTTCGGCGTTGAGCTCGGTCCCGCTCAACAAATCGGTCATGCCGATAACGCCATTCATCGGTGTGCGAATCTCATGGCTCATGGTCGCTAAGAAGGCAGCCTTGGCATTGGCCGCTTGCAAGGCTTGTTCGGTTTGATGCTCTAGATCGCGTGTACGTTCCAAAACTCGTTCTTCCAAGCGAGCATTCTGTGCCAATAAATCATTGCGGGCCTGCTGCAAGACGTCAGCGGTGTTTTCTAACTCGTGGCTAATCTGTTTGAACTCAGCGAAATTCGTACTTAAGAAATCGCGCTCAAACTGGCCGTCACCGAGCTTAACGGTTGCACCGGCAATTGCACTAATGCTCGCGTTTAAACGGCTCGCAAATAAAATTGAAAAAATTGATGCGACTGCAGCCAAGGCAATTGCTAAAAAGATCGTGCGTTGACTCTTTTCACGAATCACAAAATTGAAATCTTCCGCAGGCACAGCAATAACCAAACGCCAATCAGGGAAATTCAAATCTGCGCGTCTGGTCGATACATTAGCACCGCTCGCTTTACTTGGATTTAAGCGTAAAGCGTGCGCCAAAATAACTTGCTGATCTTGGACAAAATTGAAATTAATGCAGCCACTTTGCGGCTGACAACGCGGATCTTGTTTCTGCGTACGATTGGAAAGTTTTGCAGGATCAGCAACATTCACTCCCGCCTTGGCCTTGCTGTCTTCCCTTTCTAAGCGCATTACTTGCGGCAAGTTGCGCATGGCATCGCGTATGAGCGATGATTTCGCATCAATTGCATTGACACGCGGCACATCAACCGATCCGACGATATCTTCTTTGGTTGACGAGGCAACAAGTACACCGTTTTTATCCACAATAAATGCGATCGCGTTCGGACTGATCTGGAGATTCTGCAAAGACTCACTCAATAGTCGAAATGAAACGTCCAGAGCCAGCACCCCGGCAATTTCGCGTTTCTCATTACGTACCACGACTGAATGTCCAATTTGCAATTGGCTACGCGAAAACGAAGGATAGACATCGGTCCACGCACGACGATCAAGGCCGCGCCCATCTTGATCTGCGGCAGCCATCGCGGCGGCAAACCAAGGTCGGCTATGCGGCACATACTCAGCATTGTCTTTACCATCGTTTTGACGACGATCGAGCGGTTTAGTGCTACGGAAGTGAGTGCGACGTGCCTCATTAGGGTTTTGCACTAGGACCTGTGGCAGTGAATCTTCTTCGTAAATATCAATGGCACGATAGCCGCCACTGATCGGTGCATACGAAATAAATTTCACTAAGCGCATGCCACGCATCGCGCCCCACGCGACTTCTTCAAATCGATCAAGCGAGGAAAAATTGCGAGGATCTGGTTCACCGCCAACGGCATCACCATAGCTGGAAAAGAAATCCATTAAGCGACTAGGCTCGGCCAAATCCGCATCAGCCGCCTCACTGGCACGCAAACTGGCTTGTATCATCACTCCATGCGCTGCCTCTATCGCGGTCTGCTGTGCCGCGCGATAGGAGAACCATGTGATTAGCAGTGCCGGTACCAACACCAGCAAACCAACCGCCAATGGCAAAAATAATTTCAGTCGAATATTTTTCACAGGGATCACACAAATGGCAGCGGGAAAAAACTCTGTTTTCGCTATGAAATGAGTATCTTTCTCGGCGTCTTTAGTGTCAACCTATTTTTTTCTTTTAGGCAATGTTTTGCATGCTTTGTGGGGAAACCTCAACCCGCTTAATAAAACGACTTAGCTTTTAGTTATGTTCGCTCATGAGCCGACCACGACATGCCAAGAAAAAAGGGAGCGCTTGCAGGCCCTCTCCTCTCTGAAAAAATGTCGTTTTTCAAGCGCTTATTTGCTACGTGCTTTACGACGTGCTGCTGCATCTGCTGCCGCCTGCTCGATACGTTCTTCGTCGCGTAATACTTTGGAACCTGGATCAATGGTGTACAAAGCCTGGGCAGGAATCTTCAATTCGCCTTGACCATCCTTCATCGAAACCACATGCGTCTGGTTCCCAACGCGTACTTCCACCGGCAAAGGAAAACGGCTGCCATCAGCGATTTGCCACTGCAACTTCAGTAGTCCATTTTGCAAAGTCGCATTTAGCTTAGGCAACTTCGGCTGCATCAAGTAAGCTTTAAAGAACCAATTCCAATCTTTCTTGGTCAGCTGGTTAACGATCTGAATGAACTCTTTCGTCGTGCTATAACGTGGCGCGAAATTACCAGGCTTGGGATCATCACGACCATATAGCATGCGACGTATCGCTTTGAAAAATCGATCGTCGCCAATCTGCCCACGCAAGGTGTGCAACATCAACGAACCCTTGAAATACACGTCATTGCCCGCGCCATTGGAAACATCATGCTCACTCATGGAATGACCAGTGACGATAGGAAATTTATTGACGATGCGACTGCGTTGTTCATGCAAGCCTACTTGGAAATCACGCTCTCCACGTAGATACTGCAGATACAAAGGCTGCATATACGAGGCGAAACCCTCATGCAACCAAAAATCGTCCCAGTTCTCATTGGTCATTTGATTGCCAAACCATTCGTGCGAAAACTCGTGATGTAACAACCAATCGTAGCCATGGGAGGATTTGATGTAGTCGTTACCATAGGCGTTGATGGTTTGATGTTCCATGCCTAAATGCGGGGTTTCTACCACGCCCATTTTTTCATCGCCAAACGGATAAGGCCCAAAACGGCTCTCGAAGAAATCGAGCATAGGGGAAAACTCGGCAAACAATTCTTTCGCCTTTTCTTTATTCGCAGGCAGATGCCACATCTTCAGAGGAATACGATTACCGAAGCGGCTTTGATACTCCCCTTCCATCAACTCATAGGGGCCAACATTGATCGAGATGCCATAGGTACTTGGGTTCTTAGTTTTCCAGTGATAAGTTCGCCAGCCATCTTTTTCATCCATGCCTTGCGCCACACCATTTCCCGCCACAACCAAAGGTGCTGGCACGGTAATGTGTAAAGTCGCCAGCTGCGGTTTGCCCATAGGGTGATCGATACACGGCCAAAACAAATCGCAACCTTCTCCCTGCACGGCTGAAGCAATCCAAGGCTCGCCAGTCGGTGTTTTAGTCCAAACAAAGCCACCGTCCCACGGCGCACGATTCGCGATCCGTGGCACCCCATGATAGTGAATCGCCACTTGTGCGACTTCACCCGGCTTTAAGGGTTTCGCTAGAATCAAAAATAAACGGCCTTCTGGATTACTGATGGCCTCTGTAGCTAATGCCGCACCGTTGACGCTGACCTTATCGATAGCCAGGTTCTTATCGAGCTCCAACACCACGCGTTGAAGTTCTGACTTGGCGCGCAAATCCAAAATCGCTTTACCTTCGATGCTACGCGTGCTGGGATCTAATTTAAGGCTCAAATCGACCTTCTCAAATACAGTCGCGAGTTGTTCAACCGTACGATCAGTACCCGAACTCATGGTGAATACCGTGGGCTGCGATGATGGTGGCAAAGTAACGGCAGGATTATTTTGCGCCAAGGCTATTGGCGAAGAAAGCACATGACTGACGCAGATGAGAGCACATGCAGCAGCAATAAAAGAAAGTTTCATGGGTCCGAATCTCAAGTTGGGTAGTATAAAAAATGAGGGAAAGTACAGCTTAATATATCTAGACCAATTAATCACGAAAAAGTTCGATTGCGTTTGTGCGGTCGAGTGCCCTTACTGCCGAGGTCACATCGCGCCATGCCATTTCAATAGCGCTCATGGCATACTTCGTCTATCTCAAGAAGGAAAACTCCATGCGTTTCAATTCTGTACTGTTGCTGCTCTTCATGAGCCTCGCTTTTCATCACCATACATTTGCGCAAAGCAAGCTACCGAATACGGTCGAAGCGCAGTTAAAGAAAGCGGAACTATCGCCGAATGCCTTAAGCGTAGTCGCGATGCCGATCAATCAAGGCCCCGCAGTTTTATCACATCAAGCCGAGCGTGCATTTGCGCCGGCCTCAACCATGAAGCTGCTAACAAGTTTTATCGCATTAGATAAGTTGGGACCACAATTCAAATGGAAAACCCAATTTTTATCGGAGAACAAAGTACAGGATGGCGTGCTCAACGATCATTTATATTTGCGCGGTGGCGGTGATCCGAATCTCAGCTTCGAGAAATTTGGACTGATGCTAAGGGCTTTGCGACAAAGCGGCCTACGACAAATTAACGGTGACTTAATTCTCGATCGCCGCTACTTTCAACCCAATCGTCCCGAGATTGGGGCTCCAGCTTTTGACGAAAATCCCGATGCCTATTACAACGTCATTCCTGATGCTTTGCTCATCCATAGCAACATTACCGCCTTTATGATCGATAGCAGTAACGACAAGATTAACCTGAGGCTTGCGACACCGATGGAAGGCATAGGTTTGCGCAACCAACTCAAGCTAAACAATCGCCCTTGCGCCGAATGGAAAACAGGTTGGCAATCGCCACAAGTCAATATCAATGCAGAGGCCGAAGTTGAAATCGTAGCGAATGGGAGCTTCCCGAAAAATTGTCAAACCATCGCCTACCTCAACATACTTGATCGCAATGCTTACATTGCATCGATGTTCCGGGCACTATGGGTTGAACTCGGTGGCGAGTGGAATGGCAAGGCAATCGATGGTGCAACGCCTACGACCGCTAACTTACTTCACGAACGGCAGTCAGAAACGCTCGCGGATACGATGCGCATCATCAATAAATATTCAGACAATGCCATGGCACGCATCGCCTTTCTGACGTTGGGCGCTGAATCTCCCACCGCAAGTGCATTTAATGACAGCAATCAAGCAGCAATTGCTGAAATCAGAAACTGGTTCGCCAAAAATCAATTGAGCGACCAAGGATTGCTCATCGAAAATGGCTCTGGCCTCTCACGTATCGATCGCATCAGTGCAAAGCAGCTAGCCGACATCCTGAGAATCGCCAGCACCAGCTATTGGTATCCAGAGTTCGCCTCAAGCTTACCGGTTGTTGCGGTCGATGGCAGCATGAAAAACCGCCTAAAGGGCAGTGCCGCTGAAGCGCGCGCCCGGATTAAAACCGGCACACTGAGAAACGTCATGGCAGTCGCAGGTTACGTACGCGACAGTAATCAACAAGATTGGATATTGGTAGCATTTATTAATACGGAAGATGCCAGCGCCATGCGCGGCAAAGCCGTACTAGACGAATTGATCAATTGGTTGGCGAGCGGCCGCCCATAAGCAGACTGCTTCAGCTTTATATTTTTATATTGCCCTGATTGCGATCAATAGAACAGCGTAAGGACGCATCGGCCCGTTGAGGACGCTGTTCATCTTTTCAAATCGACGTTCAACCCACGGCAACTGCATTTCGTCGCTTAATGGCGGCAATTCCCTCATGGTTTCGCTACAGTGATGACATCGCCAACCACCATGATTTATGTACTGCCATGAAAAAATCCGAAAAACGAGCCCTGTATTTTGACCTTGCCTTCGTCAGCATGCTCAGTGCTGGGTTTTGTTTGTTCCTCACTATCAGCCTCTTATTCTAAGATTGCGGCTATGTTGACATTCTTGATTTGGATCCTCTTATTTATCATTTGCTGGCCGCTTGCCCTATTGGCACTGGTGCTTTACCCACTTGTTTGGCTTATATGCCTGCCATTCAGATTATTGGGAATTGCTGTCGATGGCGTGTTTGAACTCCTGCGCGCAGTCCTCATGCTTCCAGCTCGGGTATTAGGTGGTGGTAAGCGTTAGCGCGAACATAAAAAAAGCGGACCCTTAGTCCTAATGCCGTTCAGTTAAGAAGTTTTTCGTAGCGTACGAACGGCATATCTGTTTGGTTTTGCCTTGACGACCCGGTCGAATTTTCGATCGGGTCGTTCGTCTTTGAGGAGGCTAACCAGCCTTTCTCGTAGAAGTTTCATCGAGGCTGGGAGTTTTCCATAGGACCTTGTTACGGCAGCCCAATGTAGCTCAAACTGAATCAAATGGAATGCACGTATAAAGCTCACTTCAGTTGGGTCGCATTTCACTGCGAGAGCGGCTTTAGCGATTTCCAAACGGATCAAATTGTAGGCGATCAACGTGCCCCAGATCTCTTGATATACACCATCGACTGTTTTCGAGCGCAGCGTCAATGTGCTTCCTAGCATGGTCTGCTTGAGCTCACGATAGCTCGTTTCTATGCCCCATCGACTCTCGTAACATCCTGCAATATCAACTTTCTTATACCGTTTCCGATCACATAGGGAGGTCAACAAGATGTGTTTTCGCGCATGCTGATCAATGACTGTTACGGCGCGTGCCTGCCAAAATTCTGGAAGCTCAGGACATTTCGCACGAGCCTGTGGTGACACGCGCATGCGAACAATGCAATCATCTTCGCTGCCCTCGACCACTTCCCACTTCGTATTTGATTTGGCAGGAATAATGAAGTGACGATTGCTACCATTTTGAATCAGCGTAGTTAAGATTTCTGCTGATAGAAAACCACGATCAAGAACGGTCAACGAGTCATCTGGTATCTCGCCAATCAATCGCTTCGCGTAAAGCATTTCATTCGTTCCATAGGGTCCGAACGCGGCACCGCGAACAATGTGTGTCGGTAGCGCCGTCAATGTCACGCCACGTACCTGAGGGTAGCTTGCTATCGCACCGCTGGCATAAAGTTGCGCCCCAAAATGCTCACGATTTTCCGATGTATCATGCGTGCGAAGTGTTGTGCCATCCATGGCAAAAAGCTGCAGCCCTTTCAACATATAAGCTTTACTATCTTGCTCGGACCAATGACGGGCGCAATGTTCGAATAACCATTTTAATGGTTCCGATCCGAGGCGCTGGCGTGCTTGCGCAGCTGCACTCTTACTAACAAAGGGCGATTGTGAGTCTGGCACTGCCAGCCCAAGATCATCAAGCACTTCACTGATCGATTTATGTCGATAAATCGCTAACGCAACCATGAGCCAAACTACCTGCTCAGCCGGCAACCGTCGATGACGAATACTCGTCGCTTCTGTGCACTGCACCGCTTGCTCTACCCATTCAACAGGCAAATGCTCTCCAAGTCGCCTCCAGTCGGGCAATTCAAGATGATTGGCTAAGAAATGAATGGGTTCGTCGAGCATGGCGACGAAGGTTAACAGGATAGTGGAACGTTTACAAGTCCCAAATAAAAAAATGCCGCTCAGTCTTAACTGAACGGCATTA